>JAKSAX010000501.1 GCA_022361395.1 Desulfobacterales bacterium
AGGCAGGAGGGGGATACCACCTGGACCACGGTGAACCGGATATTCACCCTTGCCGGAGGGTTTTCGACCACCATGGGAAAGTTTGAGATCCATGGTGAGTCCCTGTACAACTACAGTTATCAGGGACGGGATGATGATTACATAAGCTCTGTGTTCGGGTTTACCTATACCGTAGACGATTATGCCAAATATATTTTTATGGAACAGGTGATCATCACCCTGGAATATGCCCATGAAGTGATTGTGGATAAGCAGGACGCTGATAATTATACAGGCAGTTCCCGGGACGGGCGGGCCGGCACCAATGAGGCTTTAGCCAGAATCCAGTTTAAGTATAATGAAGATCTTAAATTCAAGAACTATACCCACTACAGGGTGTCTGACCTGTCATGGATGAACCGGTTTGAGGTCAGCTACCGGTTTTTCAGCGGCCTGACCTTTGTCTGTGCCTATGAATTATTTGAAGATGAGGATGATGACAGGGGCGATGATGTGGATCTGACCAATTTTGACAATATCAGTTATGCCCAGTGGGATAAGAATGACAGGGTTGTGGCCACCCTGAAGTACGATTTTTAGCCTGCCGGAATCTAGATGAGATCGTGGGCTGCAAACGAATAATACCCCCTGGTGTGAAAAATAATATGATCCAGCAGGGGAATACCCAGGAGGATACCGGCATCCCGGATCTGGCAGGTGACATCCTGATCCTGTCTGCTGGGGGTAAGGTCTCCTGAGGGGTGGTTGTGGGCAACGATAAGGGCTGCCGCCCTCTCGGTGATCAGATCGGCGAATACCTCCCTGGGATGGACCTGGCTTCTGTTGACAAGTCCTATGGTGACCACCCGCACAGCCATGACCTCGTTGGCTCCGTTCAGGGACACACTGATAAAGTGTTCCTGCTTCCTGTCGCTGTAGTGCCGGATGAGGGGCAGGACCTCAACCGGGCTTTTTATTTTGATCCCTTCGGGCCTGATCCGCCGCCTGCTGAATTCAAAAGCCGCTGATATTCCCGCAGCCCTGGCCTGCCCGATGCCCTGAATGGCGGTAATATCGTCAATGGAGAGATCAATTCCCTTTTTATCAATGAGTGATGTCAGTTTTCCGGCCAGTGACAGCACGTCATGCTTTGCAGTTCCCCTTCCCAACACAACGGCAAGCAGTTCATTGTCCGAGAGGTGTGCCGCTCCTTTGGCCAGGAGCTTTTCCCTTGGGCGCTGATCAACAGGAATATTTTGTAATTTTTTCATGTATCATCTTTCCGGCAGGAGCATGCCATCCTTGAGCCTGAAAAACCCCCTGAGGTTTTCCAGCCAATAGGCCTGATACACCAGGTTTTCGCTGTGAAATGAAAACACCTGCTGCCGTTTTTCCGAGGCATAGATAAAATGGAGCCGCCCTGAGGGTTCAACCAGGTAAATCATGGCGGCCAGATCGTTGTTGAGGACGATGAGATCCCCGTTTTTAACCTCTTCCAAATCCACCTGATACGTGTTTTTAAGAAGGTAGCGCATGGGCAGGTAGGCCTTATAGACCAGACCGGCCTTTTGGGCGGCTGTGGCATAAATGGAATAAAAAAGGGAGGAGTTGTCCGTGGTTCCGGTCTGCCTGGGGTCTCCCCCCATCTTGAAAGGGATGCCTATAAATTGTTCTGCGATGGCCGGAATATGCTGTTGAAACAGGATATGCGGACTTGATTCCACCTGTCCTGTGGTCTGTTCGGTCAACCGGGGTGTGGAATAGCTGGCCCAGGCCGGTATACCTGTGAACACTATAACTGCCATTATTGCTAATATCTGTTTCATTATCATGTCCCGGTGTTTGAGTTAGTCATCTCGTAACCATTGCTAGCCGGACTCCGAGTACCTGGCTGCGATGGCGGTAAATTCCTCTTCAATGGCTAAAAAAGCGTCAAGAACATCAGGATCAAAATGGGTTCCCCGTCCCTCAATGAGAATGGATTTGGCTTTATCATGGGAAAATGCATCTTTGTACACCCGTTTG
>JAKSAX010000564.1 GCA_022361395.1 Desulfobacterales bacterium
GACAGGTTTGAATCCCCTTCGGACAGGTCTGGTTTAAGGTCCGGTTTAAGATTTGGTTTCATGGCCTTTACAGGGGAAGCTCCCCGGATCTGAGCCTGAGGTTGATCTCGTCCAGGACCGGCAGGATGTCTGCGGTTCTTTTGAGCACGTAGTGGACGCCGGTCTCTTCAAACCGGTGTTTGATGGCTGTCAGGCGGTTGTCCAGGTCGGCAGGGTCAAGGGCAGCCACCTCTTCCCGGGTCAGTCCCATCTCATTGCCGGTCTCGGTGATACCCACGGTCCACATGCCTGCATTCAACCCTTCCTCGATATCGGCGACAGTGTCCCCGATTTTCACCATGGCTTCCATGGGATAGGTCTCAAGCATGGCGGCATTGGCAAGGCACATCCAGGGGTAGGGCCGGCCTGCCGGTACATCGGAGGAGCAGACAATGGCATCGGGGTGATACCCTTTTTCCCGGGCAACGGGAACCAGGACATCCATCATCTCCTTGACGTAACCGGTGCTTGACCCGATTTTGATGCCCATCTTCCGGATCTCGGATATGGTATCGGTCACCCCGTCAATGGGATCGCTGTGACTGGCAATGGTCTCTACCATCAGGGTGGCGGTGCGGTCGTACAGGGCATTGATATCCCTTTCATCCGGCCTGCGGCCGTGGGCACCTTCCCAGGCTGCGGCGATTTCAGGTATGCTGCACATGCCCCGGATATGGTCTTTTTTGGCAAGCCCCATGAAGCGCCGGGCCTGTTCAATGGTGACTGCCACATCCCGCTCCTCAAACACATCTACAAACACGGCTGCAGGTCCGAGGCACCCGTGGTCCACTGCCGTGCCGGCCCAGTCCAGGACAAGTGACTGCACCGGGCCTGTGTATCTTTTGTTTCGAATAAAAATATCCATGATCTCTCCTTAATTTATTTTTTGGGGTCTTATTTTCGGGTCTTTTATTTTTGGGTCCAGGCCTGACTGCGGCCTTTAAGTTTGCCGGTGATCAGTGAAAAGATCAACCGGACCAGAATATTTGTGACAACGACTAAAACGGACATGGCGCAGGCAGGGGCGATGTCCCCTGCATCATCCATATTGGCAATGGCCACCGATGCCAGGGGCAGGTCGGCTGAATACAGGAAGATGACTGCGGACACCGTGGCCATGGAATTGACAAAATAATAAATGGCGATTTCCAGGGCAGCCGGCAGGCAAACCGGCACCGTGGTCCTGAAAAAGGTTTTGTAAAAAGGCACCCCCATGGAGTCGGATACCTGCTCAAACTCAATGTCCAATTGCTTCAGGGCTGTGGTGGCGCTTAAAAAACTGACCGTATAAAAATGGACAATATTGGACAGCACAAGGATGCCCATGGTGGCATACAGGAAATTCAGGGGATTGGGAACCGCCAGGCCCAGGACGGTCCAGCCGCCGGCATTGAAAAAAAAGATATAGGAGAGGCCGATGACAAGGCCGGGAAGGGCCAGGGGCAGGATCGACAGAAAATAGGCGGCCTGGCGGACCGGCTTCATTATCCGGATTTTTTCAATCAGGTAGGCGGATGAAAAGGTGATGACGGTTCCCAGCGCAGCCGAATAAAGGCTCATCCGGATACTGTTGAAAAAGGCGTTGTACCCGCCCCCGCCGGTGCCGGTGAAGTGGTAGTGCCGGAATCCCAGGGTAAGGTCATAGGGCCATACCTTGACCAGGGAGGCAAACAGGGCCGTGGCATAAAAAGAGAGGATGAGCAGGACGGTTATGCCGCAGAAGGCCAGGGCAGCGGAATCGGCGAGCCTGTTGGGCACGGGGACCAGGGGGACGGACTTTGCGGCAATGATGGCCGCCTGTTTTCCCTGGATGATCCGGTCCACGATAAAGGCAATTACGGTGGGGATCAGCAGCACCACGGAGACCACCGCACCCATGACAAAGTTCTGCTGGCCGATGACCTGTTTATAAATATCAGTGGCCAGGATATTGAAATTTCCCCCCACCACCTTTGGGGCGCCGAAATCGGTAAAGGCCAGGACAAAGCAGACAAATACCGCACTTAACAAGCCGTATTTTATGCTGGGAAGGGTGACGGTGAAAAAGATGCGGACCGGTCCGGCACCGAGGGAACGGGCCGCTTCATACAGTCTTGCGTCGGTGATGCTCAGGGCAATGCTCAGGATCAGCATGGCCTGGGGAAAGGTATACATGACCTCTGAAATAATGATCCCCACCGGGCCGTACAGGGGCAGCTTGATACCGGGCAGGGCCCCGAAAAACCCTTTGGTGATCAGCCCTTTTCTGCCGAAAAGATAGATCAGGGCGATCCCGTTGAGCAGGGTGGGCGCAAACAGCGGCATCATGGCGATGCCCTTGAACAGGCCCTTGCCCGGCAGGCAGGTCCGGGTGAGGGCATAGGCAAAGGCAAATCCGGTACTCACGGAGACCAGGGTGGTGAACAGGGCCACAAAGACACTGTTGCCGATGGAGCCGGACAGGTTGGGGGAGGAAAAATACTCAATATAGTTGGCAAGGCCCACAAATTCGCCTGCACCGTTGGTCAGGCTCTTCATGAGCAGGGTGCCCACGGGCAGGATGACCACCACGGTCATCCAGAGGCAGGCCAGGATGATCAGCCCCCGCTTTAATGCGGTTTCCCCGGCCAGGAGCGTTTTCAGGAACAGGGGCCGGGACAGCGCAAGGGACTCAGCCATTAACCCTCTCCCTGGCGGATTCATCATAGATCAGCAGCCGGTCCGGCGGCAGGGAGACAGTCACCGGCATATCCTGCCTCAGGGAGAACCTGCGGATATGTTCCGTGGGCAGGTCTGCGGTAATGGCAGCCACCTTTTCACCTGCGGCAAGCCGCAGATTCAGGCGGAAAAAGGCCCCCCTGTATTCCATGGCCTGGATGCGGCCGGGGAAGAGGTTTTCCCCGCTTTTTTCCGGGGCGTCAACCATAACGTCTTCAGGACGTATGGCAAGGGTGAACGGCGTACCCTTCAATGCACCGGCAGTGCCGTTCTCATTGGCCACGCGAAAGGGCCTTCCGCAGATGTCATAAAGGCCTCGGTCCACTTTCCTGGCCTGTTTCATAAAGTTCATGGACCCGATAAAAGAGGCCACGAACGGGGTGGCAGGCCGCTCGTAAATCTGGTTGGGGCTGCCCTTCTGGACCAGTTTCCCGTCATTCATCACAAGGATCCTGTCAGCCATTGTCAGGGCCTCCTCCTGGTCATGGGTCACCATAATGGTGGTTACCCCGAGACGCTGCTGGAGCTGACGGATTTCTCTTCTCAGCTTTATCCTGACCCTGGCATCCAGGGCGGACAGGGGTTCATCCAGGAGGAGCAGGTCCGGGGACAATGCCATGGCCCGGGCCAGGGCCACCCGCTGCTGCTGGCCGCCGGAGAGCTGGGCCGGATATTTATGGCCCATGCCGGTCAAGCCCACAAGATCCATCAGCTCTTCCACCTTGGCCCTGACTGCCGTGCGGCCTGCCTGGCCGTTTAGGCCATAGGCGATGTTTTTTGCTGCGCTCAGGTTGGGAAACAGGGCATAGGACTGGAACACGATGCCCACATTCCTTTTGGATACATCCAGGGCAGATACATCCCTGTTGTTGATAAACACCCTGCCTGAGTCCTGGGTTTCAAGCCCGGCAACCACCCGGAGCGCCGTGGTTTTACCGCATCCGCTGGGCCCCAGGATGGAGAGGAACTCCCCTTTTTTAGCGGTAAAGGAGACTGATTTGAGCGCATTAACCGGTCCATAGCTTTTGGATACATTCTCTAATTTTAAATAAGCCGTTTCTTCCATCTTCCCACCTTTATGCCTGATTGGGTTTGGCGGGCCGGAACAGATCCGGCCCGGTTCGGGCGGTTACCCCTCTGCCTTATTTGGCGTCGCTTTTGCCGTCATACCGTGCCGCCCATTGTTTGAGGATTTTCATCCGGTTTTTGGCGGCCCACTGGAAATCGTTTTCAATGAGCTGGGCTTCGGGATCCTCCGGAAATCCGTCGGGAATCTCAGCGCCTGTGGCATAGGCGGTTACAGGGTATACCTTTGCATATTCCTTCATGACAGGCTCGCTGATGGCCCAGTCAAGAAATGTTTTGGCCGCCGGTTTGACAGCCTCTTTTTTGATCAGGCAGTTGGCCTCCACATCCCATCCGGAGCCGTCCCGGGGAAATACCGTGAGAACGGGTTCGCCTTTCTGTTTCTGCATGAATCCGCGGTAGGCAAAGGAGACCCCGATGGGAAGCTCTCCCGCCCCTGCGATTTTACAGGGTTTTGAACCGGAGTGGGTATACCTGGCAATGTTTTCATGGAGTTTGTCAAGATAGTCCCATCCCGCCTTTTCCCCTTTCATCTGGAGAATGGCGGAAACGGTGAGAAAGCCTGTGCCTGAGGAGGCCGGATTGGGCATGACCAGGTGGCCCTTGTATACCGGATCCAGGAGGTCGTCAAAATTTTCCGGGGTAGGCAGGTTCAAGTCTTCAACCTCATAGGTGTTGACGCAGAATCCGGTCATCCAGGCCTTGATGCCCACCCAGTGGGGGACCTTGTTGAAATCCTTCATCTTGGGCACGACCCGCTCGATTCCCTTTGGTGCATAGGGTTCCACCATGCCTGCCTGGTCGCAGAGCATCAGGCTTGTGGCAGCGGTTCCCCATACCACATCCGCCCTGGGATTGTCCTTTTCCGCCAGCAGCTTGGCCGTTACAATGCCCGTGGAATCCCTGACGATTTTCACGTTGATCTCCGGGTGGCTCTTTTTGAACAGGGCCAGGTATCTGGGGATTTCATCATCTTCAAGTGCGGTGTAAACCAGAAGATCCTCTGCCTGGGCCGTGGCGGACACCAGGCCCAGGGCAAGCATGAACAGGGCAAAAACTTTACTCAGTTGTTTCATTGTCTTCTCCTTTTTTTACGCTACGTTCGGTTCGATTTGTTTTAATATCCTGTATTTTTCACTCTCTTTCTCCGCAATATCCAGGAAGGCGGCGATCACCTTTAACTCCCGGTACTCCGGTTGGCACACAAAGTATTGGCCGGCGGTGAACCTTGCCCCTTTCAGGGCGATTTTCACCAGCCTTTCATCCGGCCCGAACTCGTCTTCAAGGGCAATACCGAATCCCACCCCGGCAGATACGGTCTCCTTCATGGTCTCCCAGTTGTCCAGCTCAAGTACGATATTGGGGGTAATCCCCTTTTCGTTCAGCTTCCGGCTGAAGATCCTGCGGGTCATGGATTCGGTGTGAAGGGCCACCATTTTTTCATTGTGCAGGTGCCTGATATGGATCTGGGGCCGGCCGGCCCAGGGATGGTCCCTGGAGACAAACAACAGGATCTCCTGTTCGCTGAACTTCAGGTTGTAAAGGTTAGGGGCGGGGCGGGTATCTGTTATTTCGGCAATATCCATCCGGCAGGCCGTGACCTCTTCTTTTAACCTGGCAGAATGCCCGATGCTCGCCTTGACGCTTACCCCGGGATAGGCCCCGATAAACCTCGGCAGCAGCCTTTTGACAAAGTAGTGGCAGCTCAGCCCGACATGGATCTTCCCGGTATTAAGCTGGGCCGCCTCCCTGACCTGGGTGTCCATCTCGTCAAGAAGCCCCAGCACTTTGCGCCCGGTCTTCACAAGGGCCAGGCCTAAATCGCTGAGCATAATCTTTTTGCCCCGGCGGTAATAGATATTGATGCCGTACTGCTTCTGGAGCCCCCGCAGCTGGATGGACACCGCCGGCTGGCTGATACCCAGCAGAGCTGCGGCCCGTGAAAAGTTGTTCTCCTTGGCCACGGCATCAAGAATCCTTATTTGAGGTATGGTGATGTTTTCCATTTTTTATCCCGTCCTTTGGGGCAAAACCTACCAGGACCGGATTAGCACATGGTTAGTCAAATATTTTGACCTTATTACGTTTATTTATGGAAATTTATGAAAACCAAAGTCCTGTTTATAGTTGGGGGACCGGCCGGTCTGTCAGCCGCCGGTCCGGGAATTTAAGGCTTGACAGCTTAATACGCTTGTATTAGATTATATTGAATAATACAAATGTATTAAATTATTCAGGGAGTCATTCATGCCGGAAACAGAGTCAAAAAACACGCAAAAGAGATTGTTCGATGCAGGTGTAAAAGTATTCGCGGACAAGGGATACCGGGACGCCACGGTCAGGGAGATCTGCAAGACTGCAGGGGCGGCCAACATTAATGCGGTCAATTATGATTTCGGCTCCAAGGAAAAGCTGTACAGGGAGATCCTGGATACCATCTTTTCCGCCTACGACCGGTTTGACCGGGAGGA
>JAKSAX010000551.1 GCA_022361395.1 Desulfobacterales bacterium
AAAAAATGTCCTTTTCATGAATGGGTGTGGAAACCATGACCCATCGAATATGAACCACAGAATGCTGAAAAGTTCAATAACATCAGGTGTTCAGACAGCTTCCGGAAACGATAATGTATGGGGTTTTGTTTGGGAATTTATAGGGGATGTTGACAATCTTATTGTTAATATCGTATTTTAGACATTATCCCCTATGGGGGGATAGGGGTTGTGAAATAAATTCCGGAGACTACAAATGACAACAAAACGCACTCCCCGTCAGAATTACCACACCAGCCATGAGGCCATTGCCAAACGGTTGAAACGGGCAAGGGGCCACCTGGGCAAGGTGGTATCCATGATAGAGGAGGGAGCGCCCTGTGTGGATGTGGCCCGCCAGCTCCAGGCGGTGTCAAATGCCGTGTATAATGCCAAGCAGACCCTGGTGAGGGATCATATCGGCCATTGCCTGGGAGAAGACATGACATCCTCCCGGTCGGCAGAAGAGATCAAGGCTGAGCTGGCGGAAATCACCAAGTACCTGTGAGGCCGTGGTGAAGAATTATAAATCATCTTTGGGAGCCAATATCCGGCGCTACCCCTGGTATCTCTTCTTCCGGGACTGCTACTTCTGGGGCCCTGCCTTTTTTTTGTATTTTTCATCGGTAATGAGCCTGTCCCAGGTACTGTGGCTGGAGGCGGTGTACTATCTCAGCGTGGCTGTGATGGAGGTGCCCTCCGGATATATTTCCGACCGGCTCGGACGGAAGATGACTTTGGTGGGATCTTCCGCCTGCCTGGCCATTGCCTATCTGCTCTTTTTCACGGGCCAGGGGTTTCCGGCCTTTGCACTGGCCCAGGTTTTCCTGGCTGCCGGGTTTGCCGCGGCCTCCGGCACCGATACCGCATTTCACTATGAAAGCCTTGGTGGTATGAACCGGGAGAGTGACTATGCCGCCCTTGAGGGGCGGGCCTTGGGCTTTTCCCTGAGGGCAGGGGCCATCGGCGCCCTGGCAGGGGGGCTTATGGCCACAGGAGAGCTGAAGTGGATTTACGGGGCATCACTTTGCGCCGCCCTGGTTTCCCTTGGTATTGCCCTGGGGTTTACCGAACCTCTGGATAAGGACGGACCGGGGCGCAGGCCGGTATCCATGGGGAAACAGGTCTGCGGCCTGATGGGCAAAGCCCTTTCCGGGCGCTTCCGGTTTTTCACCCTGTATACCCTGTCCATGACCCTGCTGCTTCATTTTCCCTATGAGTTTTACCAGCCCTACCTGGCCCGGGTTACCGAAAGCCTGGGACAATCAGGCAGCCTTACCCCGGCAATGGCCGGTATCCATCTGGCACTGACCATGATGGCCGGCAGCCTGTTTACACGCTTTTCCGGAACCATTCACCTCCGGTGCAGGGTCAGGCAGGCCCTGCTGGCCTGCGCCCTGTTCCAGGTGCTCCTGGTGGGGGCCATGGCCCTGTTTGTCCATCCTGTGGTGGTATTTCTTCTCATTGCCAGGACCATTTCCCGTGCAGTCTCGGTTCCCCTGGTCAATGCGGAGCTTTCCCCGCTGCTGGAGCGCCATGAGAGAAGCACTTACCTCTCCCTTCAAAGTCTTTTGGGGCGGCTGGCCTACGGTATTGTCCTTTTGGTATTGCCTCTGGGTGCCCTGTTTTTTTCAGATGCATTCCGCGGCACCCTGGTCTGTGCTGCGGGACTGGGGCTTGTTTTATGGATCGTACTGTGGCTGTCGGCTTTTCCCAGGGATGCCTCCCATACCTGCTGCGGCAGTCACTCCCATGCCGGGGGCGGTAAGGACGGGCACCGGCACCCGTGAGCTGCAATACCCCGGGCAGGAAAAAACTTTAGTAAGGCCTTCTCAGAACTGCGGAATGTACGTATGTGGTCAGGGAGTTTATATCGTAGACAGGGATGTTGATCTTCTTTTGAATCGCGTGGGAGAAGGCGGATAAGTCCGTGCATTCGAGAACAAGGGCATCCAGTTTTTTTTCTTCGGCGATTCCGGAGGCGGCCCGGCAGATTTCATCTTCCAGCCGGATCATGTCAAAATCGTTCCGTTTCCCTTCAATGATGACCTCCCAGAACTCCGGATACCCTTCCATGCCTTTGATAAAAACATCATCCATCCGGGAGTCTGTGCCTGCAAAGTGTTCCCGGGTCAGTGCGGACCGGCTTGCCGTGAGTACGCCTATCCTGGCAGATGGTCCGTGAAGGAGGCGCACCATGGGGATCTGAAGCAGGCTGGACATGAAGACCGGCACCTGTACGCTGTCTGAGATCTGCTCCTGGTACCTTGCCAGGAACCCGCAGCTTCCGGTGATGGCCTTTACCCCGTCCTTTTCAAGCTTGACGGCTGCATCAATAAAAGGCCGGACAAGCTCGGGTGAGGGATCAAAGAGAAGTTTGGGGATATTCACTCCCTGTACAACCGAGCAGACCACGGGGAAATCAAAGGTCAGGGGATTTCTCAGGTGGCCTTTGGGTTTGGGAAAAAAAGACTCCAGGCAGAGGACCCCCACCGGTGTGTCGTAATACAGGAATCCCCCTTTTAAAATATCTGCCTCTGCCATGATTTCCCCCGAATAGTTGCGGGAAAAGCGCCGGATTTTCCTGCCGGCACTTTTCCCTGTGTGTAGCTACCTATTTTTTTTCAGCTTTCATTTTTGCTGCGGCATCTTTCATGATGTCGTAGGTCTCCATGAGGTCTTTAACCCAGTCGTCTCCATAACGGAGATCAACCAGGGCGCCCATATTGGCATAGGCTTTAAGCACCTTGGGGTCCTGCATGATTTTTTTCGTGGCCTCCACCAGTCTGTTTACGACTTCTTCAGGTACGCCTTTGGGGGCGAAGATTCCGGACCATCCTTCAAAAGAGCCTTTAATACCGTAATCTGCAAAGGTGGGCACGCCGGGGAAGGCGTCCATCTTGGAGTTGATTACCAGGGCTTTGGCGCGGCCGGATTTAACATGGGGGCCGAATGCGGGGGGAAAGGAGATGGCAGAGTCAATATGGCCGCCTACAACAGATACCATGGAGTTGGCAGTGGTGTTGGCGTGGACAAATCTGGGCATGAACCCGGCCTGGTCGGCAATGATCTTTGCCAGGATGGTGCCGGAAGAGGCGGCGCCCCAGGATCCCATGGTGATTTTTTCCTTTTTGGCCGCTGCAATGAAATCGTCAAAGGTGTTGTAGGGGCTGTCCTCTTTTACGATGATACCGATGGGTACTGCGGTAAATTTTACGATGGGGGTAAAGCTGTTGAAATCATAGGTGATTTTACTGAAGTTCGGCGTTACCAGGACGTTGCTGAGACCTGCGTTGATCAGGGTGTAGCCGTCGGGTTTGGAATTGACCACATGGGTGGTGCCGATAACACCGCCGCCGCCGGCCTTATTGATAACCACCACCGGAACGCCAAGCTCTTTTTCCATGGCATCGGCCCAGACACGTGTGGTCAGGTCGGAATCGCCGCCCGCCCCCCAGGGAACGATGACGTTAATGGGTTTGTTCGGATAGTCTGCGGCGCCGGCAGATACCGCAAAAAGCATGGTTGCGGCGATGGCAACGAATTTTATTAATGACCTGGTCCATTTCCTCATGATCTAATCTCCTCAAATAAAGCGTTTTATTTTGTTTAATTCTGCACGGTGCAAAATTTGATCTCTTAGGATCGGCTTCAAAATTACTTGGTCTTTTTTTTCAAAACCCCCAGTCTTTTAAGGGGTTTTGAAAATGATTTAGAGCAAGTTATTTTGTAACGATTCCTCAGGTTATGTCTGCCGCGTCAGTGTTACCGGCGGCGGGAACTGCCTGGTTGTTCTGCAATGTTGATTTTCTCTTCTGCCTGAAGGTTGAGTACACGGATATGGCTGCAAGGGCCGTGAAAATCCAGGCAAAAGGTGTGGTAAAAAATTTGGAATAATCGTCGCCCACAATGGCCACGGCCTGATCCAGGTTCTGTTCGAGCATGGGGGTCAGGATAAAACCGATGAGGAAGGCTGCCGGGTTAAGGCCGATCAGCCGCATGCCGAATCCGAACATGGTGAATATGATCAGCATCAGCACGTCATACATGCTCTGGTTGGTGGTAAAGGCACCGGCAAAGGCAAATATTGTGACGCAGGGGAAGATGAAATAGCGGGGGACAGAGGCGATTTTCGTCCAGAACTTGAAGCCGATCCGGGCGATAAAGAGCAGAAAGATATCGGTGATCAGAAACCCTGCAAAAATGCCGTAAATAACCTGGGTATGTTCAAAAAATATGGTTGGCCCCGGTGTGATTCCCTGGATCAGGAATGCGCCGAAGAGCAGTGCGGTAACATCGTCGCCGGGAATACTCAGGGTCAGCATGGGGATCATTGCCGCACCGCAGACCGCGTTGTTTGCGGATTCGGCTGCAGCGATGCCCCGGATGGACCCCTTGCCGAATTGTCCGGGGTTTTTGGCCGTCCGCCTGGCCTCGCCGTAGGCAAGGAAGGAGGCCGTGGTGGAACCCAGCCCGGGAAGGGAGCCGATAAAGGTACCGATACCGGAGGATTTGATGATAGTTCCCAGTACGGACTTATACTCTTTCCAGCTGATGCGGTTGTCCTCGGGGTTGGGCGAAACGGTCAGTTTCAGGCTGGCCTGGGGATTGTTCCGCTGGCGTATGGCCATGATCACCTCCGGCATTACCAGTATCCCGATCAGAAGGGGGGTAAAGGTAAACCCGCTCATCAGCTCGGGGATGCCGAAGGTAAACCGTGTGGCGCCGGTAATGGCGGACATGCCCACTGTGGCAAAGAGCATGCCCAGGCAGGTGGACAGGAGCCCGCGGGAGATGGACTCCCCGGTAATGGAACCGATAACGGTAAAGGCGAAAATCAGCAGGTATACACGTTCTATGGGGCCGGCCTTAATGGAAATCAGGGAAATCGGGGCCGCAACAAAGATAAGTACCAGGGTGCTGAACATCTCTCCTGTCACGGAAGCGTACAATGACATGCACAGGGCCTTGCCTGATTTGCCGAGCTTTGTTAGGGAATAGCCGTCCTGGGCCGTGAGAAAGGCTGCTGCCGCACCCGGGGTATTTATGAGGATGGCGGAAATGGAACCGCCGTAAATACCGGCCTTGTACACGGCCAGCAGCATGGTAATCCCCACAACCGGGTCAACGTAAAAGGTCAGCGGCAGCATGATGGCGATGGCCATGATGGCGGATACACCAGGTATGGCGCCGAAAATAATTCCCACCACGACACCGGCGATAATCCCTAAAACAGGACCGACGGCAAATATGATTGAAAAGCCTTGGATAATATTGTCAAACATTGTCAGCCTCCTATAAGGACCATGTGGGCAGGAATACCCGGAGGTACTGGCTGCAGCCATAGTAGATAAATACGGATATAAGGACTGCCGTAACGATCATCGGAATCCAGCTTCGCCCTCCCAGCAGATACCCCACAGCCAGTACGGTAAAGGGGGTTGAGGCCAGGAAGCCGATGCGGGGAACTGCGATCCAGTAGAGAATGAAAATTCCGAAATAGATACCCACTCCCATGAATCCCGTGGTGTCGATGAATTCTGTGTCACTCAAGGCAGCCTGCCGGCGAAGTTTAAGAAGGGCCTGGGCACCCATGGTTCCGGAAAAAATGATGATAAACACGCTTATGAGCCTTGGCAGGAACATGGAACCCAGTTCTGTTTCCATACCACCGCTGGCCATGTTGTCATTGGTGAGTATGATCATCGAAACGGTTATCAGAATTGATGACAGCACCACATCAATCTTACGTCTGTCCATAGCTTGTCCTCTCCCTTGGATCTTGCAAGTACCGGCAGCAGAGTCGCAAAGGCCTGTTCCCTATCTGCATCCCGGGATCGCTATCCTTGAATTAAGGCATAAACCTATATCCGGGCTGCATCCTCCGGGAATCCGGTTCCCTTGCAGGCTGTTGGCCGTTCAATTTATCCTAAAATGAAAATTAAACTAATTTTTAATTGGAAATTACCCTATACTGAAAAAGAATCATTTGTCAATTTCTTTTTTAAGGAAAAATTATTTTCCTCAAATTTTAAATAAAATAGATAGTTATGATTTATGATTTTTATTTTTTTCTTTAAAAGAAAATTTTCTTGACATGATAAATCAACTGAACTACAACATTTATCGAATCAAAATAAAGGAGGAATATTCATCAGTACAGACGACAAACATACCGATCTGCCGGTGTTGATCGGAGAGCGGATTCGCAGCCGCCGGAAATCCAAAGGCTTTTCCCTTGCGCAATTGTCCGAGATGTCAGGGGTGTCCGTGTCCATGATTTCAAAGATTGAAAAAGGCCAGTCACTTCCCCCCATTTCCACTTACGCCAATATCGGAAGAGGCCTGGGAATGAGTCTGAGCGAAATTGTGGCCGAGGAAACATCCACACCCAATATCTCGGTGGTAAAGCATGGAGAAGGCAGTCCGCTGTCCAACGGTGTCTATGACGCCTACAGCCTGGCCGAGCATTTTGCAGGCAAGAAGTTTACCCCGTTTCTAATGCATTTTCCCGCGGACAAGAAGAAGTTCCATAAATCTTTCAGGCATACGAACATCCAGGAGATGATGTATGTGCTCGAAGGATCAATTGAATTTTCTTACGGTGAACGGCTGATCCGACTTGATCCGGGAGACTGTGTCTGTTTTAACGGCCATATCCCCCACACCTCAAGAACCATTGGGGGCAAAGATGTCCGGATCGTTGCCATTCAGGTGGCTGAGTAGGCTCCGGGCAGGAATAAGACACAGGGAAACCGCCCTTAGGAATCGTTACAAAATAACTTGCTCTAAATACCCTAAAGGGCAGAAGCTCGTTTTCAAAACCCCTCAAATGACAGGGGATTTTAAAAACAAAAGATCAAGTAATTTTGAAGCCGATCCTTATCAACTGAAGTGCTGATCCGGTGAGAGTGCATCCGGATAAACCCGCGGCAGATATACGCCAGTGGGTACACTAGAGCTGCGTCTGTGTGAACTTGATGAATTTTTTCAAATAATTAATGAAGATAACCCATTGCCTTCCGGCAAGTTGTAATAAGGAAAGGATACTATCGTGTATAAACAGCACGCCCATATTTCAAGCCGGCATGTCTGTATTGAATATGAAGGTGAACCCATGACGGTTCCGGCCGGTATCAGCGTTGCCGCAGCCGTGTTGGGCCATGCCGCCGACCACCACTGCCGGAGTTCGGTGATCAGCGGGGAAAACAGGGCCCCTTACTGCCTGATCGGGGTCTGTCACGAATGCCTCATGGAGATAGACGGTAAACCCTACCAGCAGGCCTGCCTGATCACCGTACAGGAGGGAATGACAGTGAGAAAACAGCAGTTTAAGGGAGGAGAGACCAATGGCCAGTGATTGGGATGCGGTTGTCATCGGTGCCGGCCCGGCCGGTATTGCCTTTGCTGCGGAAGCGTCAGGGTTCGGGCTCAAGGTGCTTGTCATTGATGAGCAGGAATGCCCGGGCGGCCAGATTTACAGGAATATCGAAAACCAGGGTGCCGGACAGCTTTCCGTGCTGGGGCCGGATTACGGGCATGGAGAAGGACTTGTCAAATCCTTCCGCAGCAGCGGGGCTG
>JAKSAX010000568.1 GCA_022361395.1 Desulfobacterales bacterium
GCCCATTTAAAAAACAGGCCATATGCGGCCCTGTCCAAACACGAAAAACAAAGATTCAGGGATGATATTCAGGCACACATTGATTTCAGCAAAAAAGCACCGGTGATGGCGGCCAGGGTGTCGGCGGCATCCTTTTTTCTGGCATCCATACGGGCCTATTTATCATCAACCCGGGAAAAGAAAATTATACTATCCCGGCTGACCCGGGATGAATATGAAACAAGGGCAGATAAGCTGCAGGACCGGCTGTCCGGGTCCTGCCTCCGGGATCTGTTTTCAAACCCCGGTCAATCTGCCTGGAAACTGTTCAGGTATCTTGCCCTGTCCCTGGTAAACGGGAAAGAAAAAGGGCGGGTTGATAAATTCACCTCCCGGTGGCCGGCCGTCTACCGCCCCGGTCTTGACCGCTTCAGCAGGAGATAAAATTCTTTGCTAACGATTATAACGGAAACCCGGCTGGACCTCTATCAGCTTTTTGGTATAGGGGTGCTCGGGATTCCGGATGATCTGCTCTGCCGTATTCACCTCGACAATGTGGCCTTCATGGATCACTGCCACCCGGTCACAAAGATACCGGGCAGCGGCCAGATTATGGGTGATAAACAGAAAGGTCATGTTGAATTCGTCCCGGATCCGGGTGAGCAGTTTGAATAACTGGATGGCGATGGTGGCATCCAGCATTGAGGTGGGTTCATCAGCCACAATAAACTCCGGATCAAGGACAATGGCCCTGGCAATGGCCACACGCTGGCGCTGCCCCCCGGATAATTGATGGGGATAACGGTTGTAAAACGCCTCCCCCGGCAAAAGTCCCACGGTCTCAAGGGTCTTTATAATTTTTTCACGGCGGCTTTCCATGGTACCGATATTATGCACAATCAACGGTTCCATAATGGTTTCGGAGATTGACAGGTGGGGGTTCAGCGACTGGTACGGGTCCTGGAATATCATCTGGATTCTTGACCGGAACTTCTGAAGTTCCTTGCCGCACAGGTCATTAATCAATTCCCCTTTGAGCCGGATCTTTCCCCGGGTGGGCTCTTCCAGCTTCACAAGAAGCCTGCCTGTGGTGGTTTTTCCACTTCCGCTCTGCCCGACCAGGCCGAAGATCTCTCCCTTCTGGATGGACAGGTCAATGTCATTTAAGGCCAGCACCTTGTTCTGACCTCTGCAGAAAAAACCTTTACGGGTATTATACTCCTTGATCACCCCCTTCATCTCGATTAAAGGGCTCTTGTCAGGATCGTAATTATTCATGGAACTTCCTGATAATGCCCTCATCGCAACAAAGGGCTCTATGGGTTGGTGATATCTCTATCCAGCTTGGCCCCTCTGATTTACAGGCACTGGAGCAGACCGCGCAATTGGAGGAAAAGCGGCAGCACCCGCTCTCCATGGTCAAATCCGGGGTTCCCCGCATCTCCGGAACGATAATCTCCCGGTCATTGTCAAGGCTCAGATAAGACCCCAGCAGGGTTTTGGTATACGGATGGTGGGGTTTTGAAAAAACCTCATGCTTTGTCCCCGTTTCAACAATCTGCCCCCCGTACATGACACAGATTTCTTCGCAAACCGAGGCCACCACGGCGATGTCATGGGAGATGAAAATGAGTCCTGTATGGAGCTTGGCCTGGATAGCGCTCAGCTCTTTGAGGATCTGATCCTGGACAATCACATCCAGGGCGGTTGTGGGTTCGTCTGCGATGATCAGCTGCGGACTGCAGGCCAGGGCCATGGCAATGATCACCCGCTGTTTCATCCCGCCGCTGTATTCGTGGGGATAGTCATGGCACCGCTCATAGGGGATTTCCACCAGGTTGAACAGCGCTCTCAGCCGTTTGGTCAAATCAGCATCCGAAATATCCGGGTGGTGGGTGACAATGGCCTCTTTAATCTGATCATCCACCCGGTAGACCGGGTTTAAGGCATTCATGGCCGCCTGGAAAATCATGGCAATATCCCTGCCCCGGACCGACCGCCACTGGTCTTCGGTCAGGGAGGTAAGATCCCGGCCGCCGAAACCGATACTGCCGCCAAGAATCCTGGCATTGTCGGGCAGCAGCCCCATGAGGGTCATGCCGATGGTGGTCTTGCCGCATCCCGACTCTCCGACAAATCCCAGGGGACGTCCTTTTTCAAGGGTGAAAGAGATATTGTCAATGGCATTGACCATCCCGTTTTTCGTCTCGTATCCGATACTTAAATTTTCTACTGATAGCAGTGTCATCTGTTTTAGGACTGCCCCTCCTTTCTCAACCTGGGGTCCAGGACTTCATCCATGGCCCGCCCCAGCATGTAAAAGGCAAGGGTCAGAAACGAAATGCTGATACCCGGGGGGATCAGCCAATAGGGGGCCTGGAACATGTGCCCGGATTTCCAGACCCATTGCAGCATCATTCCCCAGCTCACCTGGGAGGGGTCGCCAAATCCCAGGAAAGAGAGGGCGGCTTCCACCAGGATTGCCGACGTCACCCTGAAGGTCATGTACAAAAAGGCCAGAGGCAAAACATTGGGCATGATGTGACGGAAGATAATCCTTATGGCGGAGGCGCCCGCCACCCTTGAGGCTTCAATAAAGGGCCGCTGTTTCAGGGAAAGTGTCTGGGAACGTATTACCCTGGATACGGCAGGCCACCGCATAATGGCAATGATGAATACGATCAGCCAGATATTAAACTGTCCGAAGAGTGAGGCCAGGATCAGAAGAATAACCAGGGAGGGCATGACCATGATAATATCTGCCATGCGCATGAGAAAGGCATCCACCCAGCCGCCGGCATACCCGGCCACCATACCGATCACCGTACCGAGAACGATGGAAAAGAGTGCCGAGGACAGGCCCACAATAAATGCCACCTTTGCCCCTTCAAGCAATTGGGCAAGGATATCCCGGCCCACATTGTCCGTTCCGAGCCAGTGGGACATACTGGGCGGCGTTGAGATCTTTATGGCCGGGTCGATTCCGGTCATCGGATCGTACATGGGACCCAGCAGGGGCAAAAAGAAACTGGCCACGGCCATGGCCATGAATACGGCCAGGATAACAACCCCGGTCTTTCCCACAGGGTTCTTGATAAATATCCGCCACCCCTTTACAAAACGTTCAATATAATGATTTTTCAGCAAAACCCCATCCTTATCAATAGGTAATCCTGGGATCCAGATATGCATACAGGAGATCCACAACCAAATTGGCCACCAGCACCACAAGCGCAATCAGCAGAAAGCAGGCCTGGGCCAGGGGATAGTCATTATTGCTTACGGCAAAAATCAGTTCCCTGCCGATTCCCGGCCAGGTGAAAATCTGTTCGGTCAATGCCCCGCCGTTGATTGAAAACGCAAGGCTTAACCCCACACTGGTGATAACGGGAAGGGCGGCATTCTTTGCTGCGTGCTTATCCCGGATCGTCTTTTCGCATAGCCCTTTGGCCCGGGCGGTTATGATATAATCCTCCCGGAGCACCGACAGCATTGAAGAGCGCATCAGCAGCAGGTATGACCCCAGGTTTATGATAAACAGGGTCAGCATTGGGAGAACCATGTGATGGATAAGGTCGGCTATTTTAGCCAGGGGAGAGGAATTGCCCACCCACAGTTCGGGCGACAGTACGCCTCCCAGGGGAAACAGCTGAAACTTGAATCCCAGGATCCAGAGGAGGAGAAGTGCAAACCATGGGATAAAAAGGGTATAACAGACCAGGGCGGAAATGGACATGAGATTGTCCATCCGGCTGCCCTTGTTCCAGGCAGCTACCTTCCCCAGAAACACCCCCACTACGGCGGCAAGCGCAGTTGCCGTGGTAAACAGGAGTATGGTCCATCCAAGGCGGGCCTTGATAATCTGGGAAACCGGTTCGCCATAGTGGAAGGAGACCCCGAAATTACCGAGGACAAAATTCTTCAGGTAGATCACATATTGCTCCCACAGGGGCTTATCCAGCCCCATCTGGGAGATCAGGTGTTTCATATCCTCCGGGGTAAGCATGGGATCCACCACCTTGGAGATCGGATCACCCGGGCTCAGCCTGAACAGAAAAAACACTACAGTCAGGATAATAAAAAAAATAAATACAATTTCAATGAGCTTAGCAATGATATACTGAAGTCTCATGGGCTATTCCACAGGTTTGAGCACACACACGGACCAGATATTGCCGATGCCGTCCACCTTGGCCACCCACCCCCTGAAATTTTCGTTAAGGGTGGCCTCAATAATATGGGGATTGTACAGGGGCAGGTAAGGGACGTCATCCAGGATTATCTTCTGCATCTCAAGGATCAATTTCTTCCTTTCAGCCGTATCAATCAAGGTTCTCTGGGCATCAGCGATTTTATCAAATTCAGGGTTCTGATACCCGCTCATGTTCCATCCCCTGGGCTTGTCGTTTTTAGAGTAAAAGAAGGCCCGCAGGTAATCCGGGTCCAGATTCAGCTTTCCGTATCCAAGGACAAAGGCATCAAACTCGTGTTTTCCCTTGACCGTATCCAAAAGCGAATTAAAGGCCATGGGGCGGGAAAAAGCAGGCAGGCCCAGTTCCCTGAGCCATTCCTGGATCATGGTTCCGGCAAAGGCCCGTTTTGGATCATAGTCGGCCGGCGGCGTCAGGATAACGAATTTATCCATTTTATTCCCATCGGGCAGCAGGATATCAGACGGGGTTACAATCTTTCCGTCCGGAGCCACCGGAGGTACTTCCCAGGAATAACCGGCATCTTTAAGAATTTGAACGGCCTCTTTTATCCGGACATCCTTTGATTTACCGTGACTGTATTTTTTCACATCAGGGTTGTGCCAGAAATGGTTTCCGGACGGTATGATGGAATGCATGGGCGTTCCGAAGCTCTGAAGGATACGGGTCAGGATGAACTCCTTATCAATGACAGTCGCGATGGCCAGGCGTACGGCCCTGTCATTAAACGGGGCCTTGCGGAGATTGAACCCGAGATAGTAAAGCGCACTCTTTTTGTTGAAGTACAGGTCAACATTGTCCTGCTCCTTAAGATCCTTTATGTATCCGGGCTGAATATCCCACCAATAATAGTCGATATCACCTTTTTTCAGGGCAAGGATTGCGACGTCGGATGTGCCGTAGACCCGAAATAAAATGTCATTTATATAAGGCCCCAGAACATGGCCCCCGATGGTTTGGCCGGCACCAAAGAAATGGGGGTTCTTCTGCATGTGGATATAGGCGCCTTTTTTATACTCCGTCAGCATAAAAGGGCCGGTGCCCAAAGGCTTTTCAACGGCATGATCCTGAAGGGAACGCAGGGGTTTTTCCTTGGTCAGAGCCTCTTTGGCCACTGCCTCCCACTCTTTTCTGGAAACGATGGGAGCCGTCATCACCCGGGACATGAAGATGGCAGAGGGCTTTTTCAGATGGAAGATCACGGTGTGTGCATCAGGCGCCTCCACCTCCTTTATAATCTTCCACTTTGAATAGTACCTCGGAATTTTAAAATCAAAAAACAACTGCTTGGTGAACAGGATATCGTCACTGGTGAAGTCCGAGCCGTCGGCCCATTTTGCCTTACGCAGTTTTATGGTGTAGGTGAGTGCATCTTTATCAAAGACGGGATCTTCCGCTGCCAGCCAGGGAATTATTTCCAGGGTTTCCGGGTGGCGGTCGTAGAGAGGCTGGTATATCTGGGTTAAAATTTTACGGGAATTGGCATCTGTTCCCAGCCAGAGGTTCAGGGATCTGGGTTCTTCAGGCAGCCCGATTTTTAAAAAACGGGTCTCTTCCGTTTTCTGGCACGATAAAAACATGATAGAGGCCAGGGTGAGCACCCCTGCCAGTAAAATGAATTTAAACGTGAATTCAACCTGCCTTTTTAACCGATGGGTTTGGGTATTTGGGCGCAATGATCTTCTCCTCAATAAAATCCACAACCTTTGACTCAAGTTTTACATCATCAAACCGGTTGATTCTGGGAATTCCCCCCGGACTGACACAATTTATCTCAACCAATTTGTCCGCGATTATATCAATCCCCACAAAATAAAGTCCATCTTTAATCAACCTGGGTTTAATTCTTTTGCAGATATCCCTTTGTTCCGGTGTAATTTCATGCTTGAATGCCCGGGCGCCTGCGTGCACATTTGTCCTGAAGTCCCCTGTAAGCGATTTCCTTCCCATGGCCCCGAGAATTTCTCCGTTCAGCAGAAGGATTCTCACATCCCCCTCCTCTTTCACAGTTTTCAGGTACTCCTGGACCATGATGGGGTTACGTTCCGGATAGGGCCGGCTGGCCTGGACATAGTAGTTTATCAGGGAACTTAAGTTTTCCTGGTCCCGGTTTGAGACCTTTATCACCCCGTGGCCCCCGTGACCCTGGAGCGGTTTAATGACCATGTCTCCGCCAAAATCGTCAATGATTTTCCGCAACCGGCTGGGATCCCTGGAAACATGGGTTTCAGGAATGATTTCCGGAAAGTTCAGGATATAGGCTTTAGAATTCCCGTTAATCTGACCCGTTGCGGAATTCACCATAAAGACCTTGTCACTCACAGGCCCCAAAAATGCCATGGCCTCATAATTCAGAGGGGGGTCCTTGCGCAGAAACAACACATCAAGATCGGTAACCGTCTCAAATATCAGGCCATCCTGATCCAGGCAGTGGAGCAGGGCCTGCCAGTAAAGCTCAATACCCAGCCCCGGCGGCACCGTGATATTCCTCATCCTGGCGACAACCTTGTTGTTCCGTATGTAAAGATCGTGGGGTTCTAGAAAGAAGACCGAATGCCCCCGCTGGTTGCATTCGTACATGATGTAGGCAGTGGTCTCCCACACAGGATCAATCTGCCTTAAATCATCCATTAAAAACCCGACTTCCATCACTTTACTACCCTGGCGCGGCTGGCTCAATATTTCACCTACACTTAAATGAAAGGACAAAAGATAAGGTTCTTTTTATGCCATGGGGCTTAAGTTGTCAAACGCTTATCTTTTTTATGGGGAAACTAGAAGACAAACCAATCCAATTGATGTATCGTAGCTACTCTGAACCCTGAAATGACAAACCATGGAAGATCTTATATGAGCGATACCCTCTTCATTCAATTCTACGGCAAAACCAACAGTGGATGGTATGACCTGTGCAACGGATATTCAGACACCTGGGACTTCTGTAAGTCAAAGGGAGACTTTCTCTGGCTGCCCCATGTCCAGGATGCCGACAAATGGTATGATCCAGATGCATACGGGGATCAGCCCCTGCCCATAAACAGGGGAACAGCCTATGTCAGTGCCAGCTATGTAAACCACCTCTACCAGGCCTATATCTGGGCCACCCAATATCCTGGGGTTGAATTCATCGTGGGCGGCCCCGTGGCTTCGGAACGCTGCGGTGACGGAAACGGCTGGAACTCGGTGCATTTCAAGGTGGAAGGGAATCTGCCCCCCAACCTGACCCTCACCGGGGCAAGTGTGGAATCCCTGTTTGGTGTACCTGAATTTTCCGGGACCTGGAAGCTGGAGATTCCTGAAAATGTACCTGACGGCAGCCGGGTCTACTTTTCCTATACCCTTGAAAACCTCTGCTATTGGAAAAAGTGCCCTTTTTGCTCCATTGCCCAGCACACCCTTGACCATGCCAGGAAAAGAGAGGAATTCGGCCTTGAGTTCAAAAATCTCCAATTCAACGGCCATAAAATCGTCCGCCTGAATACCGGGTCCATCACCCCGGAGCATATCCGCAGAATCCTGCCCAACCTCCCCAAAGGGGATGACATCGAATACCGCTACTTCATGCGGGCGGCCAAGGCAGAAACCAGGGCCTTAAGAGAGGTGGTAAAGCAGATGAACGGAGACCTGCCTGCCTCCACCCTGGGATTCGGCATCGAGTTTCCCTCGGACCGCATGTGGAAATACCTGAACAAAGGAACCCGCATGGACGAGGTTATCGAAACCCTTGACTTCTGCAGGGAAGCAGGCTTCAAAGTCAACGCCAATGTGATTCTCGGCTGGAACAACCTCATTGACCAGGATCTTAAAGACCTGGAGACCTTTATGGACAGCCTCGCGGAAAACGCCGTCACCTCCCTCCAGCTCCGCTGGCTCTTTGCCCATCCCTATACAAAGATCTACGAGGAGTACGAGGGTGTTGACGACAGTATCCGTTTAGGTCCCTTCTACTGCGGCTTCAACGTAAAGGTGGATGACCACCAGAAAAAGATGAACCTTGCCGCAGCCGAAATCATCAAGGAGAAATGCGAGGCCAAAAACATTAAGCTCGAAGGCTACAAAAACCTGAAAAAAGGCAACCTGTAATTCGCCGGAAACCTGTGGATATCTGCCCTGAACAACAGGGCAAAGGCCAGAGCGTTTTTTTAAAAACACCCGGACACCGGGATCACAGACTTCATGGGATATGAAATGGCAAAATCAGAACGAAGTAGATCATAACCCTGCCAAATTGTTAAAACCGATGCCGTACACCTGATCCCCCTGCAATTACCCGGCAGCCAAAGGCGCGGCGTACTCCGCTACCATCCCTCAGGTCGTCTCTGACCTGAGGAATTGCGGAAATTTCCGGTTCTTACAGTCCATGACGCCCCAAAAATTTCACGCCGCTCCGCACCCCTCCGGCCGCCTGGCTCTCCTGGTCTGAGTACGTCAAATCAAATCCCGCCTGATTTCTTAAACCATCATTTCCCGGCTCATCTGACAAGACAATGGTTAAGATTTACTTCATGACCGTAATCATCAAATATCCGGCCGGTGTGAGGAATGTGAGCGTAAATACGCCCTGTCCTGTAATTTTCTGTCAAACCAGGGTGAGCCAGGTAGAGTAAAAAACAACCTGAAAACTAGATCTTGACATAATTGCAAATAATGAATTGAATAGTGCAAATTATACAAACACCAATTTAATGAGGAAACACCAAGTGGATAAAACAAAAAACGAAAATGAAAAATTTTGCTCTGACTGCGGGAAGATCATTAATTTGAAGGCTGAAATATGCCCCCACTGTGGCGTGAGGCAGATGGCCGCTCCCGGTGGATTGAGCGCGACGGCACCTAATGGGAAAAGCAAAATTGCGGCGGCTTTATTTGCCTTTTTTCTGGGAGGGTTTGGTGCTCATAAGTTCTACCTGGGCAAACCCGGGATGGGTTTATTGTATCTGCTATTGTTCTGGACACTTATTCCTTCATTTATAGCTCTTATAGAATTTATCATTTTGCTGACGATGAATGACGAAACCTTCAATCAAAAATACGGTATGTCTTAGCATTTTATAGACGAAAACAAGACCGGCCTCAATCATTTCCTTTACTTTGAATGCCACCCGGTGTTTCTTGGATCAAAGGGCTGATACGCGTTGCTGAACGGTATTTTTCTCACCTCGCGGACCCCGTTTATCCCCAACTCCCCCCGCGTATAATAAACAATACCGTTTTCAATTTTCAAAATTTTCGGCAGCACATCTTCGGATGCGATTATCCGGTATTCCTCCGGTGATGAAAACGCGCCGATTTTTGATACCCCGATGCTGACCGTACCTTCATGGACAAAAAAGCCCATATGATGTCCTGTGGAATGGGCAAGGTAGAGTTCCGGACCGTCAATAATAAAATACGGGCCGCTTTTATCCCATCTATCCTGTTTAAGCACCTGACGGACTGAAAAACCAGCGCCCCCGTCAATGATGCGTTCAACGTCTGCCCGGCCTAAAAACAGGTCTTTGTTACCT
The DNA here is from genome assembly GCA_022361395.1 of Desulfobacterales bacterium. Taxonomy (GTDB): domain Bacteria; phylum Desulfobacterota; class Desulfobacteria; order Desulfobacterales; family Desulfobacteraceae; genus Desulfobacter. The sequence goes on from JAKSAX010000568.1 coordinate 9,698, forward strand.
GAATAACTCCAGTCATTCCAGGCAATCAGAAGTTCGTTGTTTTCTGATAAATATCCAGCTGAAATATTGTTGATGCCGAATCCTTTTTCATACAGTTTTATGATGACGCCCTCTTTTCCGTCGAGCCTGTCATAAGCCTTCAGGTAAACAGAGTATACATCCTGCTTTTCATTTCTCCATACCGCAAAAATCCTGTCCCGGGAATATGCAATCCCTACATCTCCTTCCGCCGTTGCATATTCACCGGTATCAAGCGCCAGGTCGGTGGTTCTGTCAAAGGTCCTATCTGTAATCTCCACAAAAACCAGATGCCGTTCAGAATTATCGGGACAGAAACGAAGGGACAACTCCGGCAGGAAAACAACCTTGCACTGATTCCCTGATGTCTCCCTCTCCCAGTATCCGTGTCGGGCAATGAAGTCCGGGAACCCGTGATCTCCCTTTGAGATAACGGATGTTGACGCATCATCCGTTATTTTAACGGCGTTCTCTATCTCTCTTTGGGGTATATAAATTTCAAAAAACCAGTAAAAACCTAATATAATGGATGAGATAATGAAAAATATTCCCGGTGTGATGACGAAGATTAACAGGCAGCCTTTTTTCAGTTTCATTTTACCCCCATGATCACAGGTTTTCCAGATACGCAATGGCTTGCTTCAGTATGTTCATGGTTTTATCTCATTTACATCCGGCGTTTGCCCTTTTATGACGCCAGCTTCACTGTTTTTTGTCATGAACCGCTTTTAAATTCCGTGATAAGGTCTTCAAGGTCACCACTCAGCCGATACCCCTTAGACTTAACGTCTTTCATTCGATCCTCCCATGCATCCAGATAATAGCCTTGAAAGACAAATTTCTCTTCTTCAAAAATCGATATAAATCTTGACTCCCCGCCTGTGCTGAATTTAATCTGGTGGGCAGGTTTTTTAAAAATGAAAATCTTCTTTTTCTCAAGTGAATTCAGTACAGTTTCAAGTTGCTTGATTTGATCCGCATCTAACTCAATTTCGTTGAACATTACAAACTCAGACGAACCGAAATCGAACGCATCACCAAACGCCGGGATGTTACAGGCCGCAATTAAAGTGATGACACAAAACAATAAAAAGCACTTCCACGGTATGAAGCAGAATTTTGTCAGAGTCAGCATATCACCCATCTTTTTAAAAAAAATTAAAACCAAGGGAGCCTATTCCAAGGGGTTCCAGGGTTTAATCCCTACAAATCATCGTCCCTGAACACATATCGCATCCCTTCCACAGTGACATCAGGCGGGCGCCGGGTATTTTCAAAAAAAGCATACCCTTCACGCAGGTTTTCCCAAAAGGTATAATGCGCCGATCTCTCATGGCGGCGCATATTTGCCCGGTTCATACGGAAGGGGAAAATATGCACCCGGAAAAAGGGCTGCCCCCCATTCAGTGCCTGATCCGCAATGGTATATATCTCCTCTATGAGAGGGTCGGTCATGGCAAAGCAGCCGGCTGACACTCTGTTTTCGTGCACCATAATTCCGCTGCCCGTTCGTTGATGCCTCCGGTCAAATAGATTATTCCTTTCGCCATCTCCGGCACACCCGGGGAAACAAATCAGGGCAACACAGGTAATGAGATACCGGAACCTTAAAACCCGGGTATGGATGATGTCACAGATATGTATACAATTCACGTTATGAACCTTGCTATAATCCCGGAATTATGTAACACACCGGGTTGTGTTTTTAAACCCAAGAACACCTGAAACAAGAGACAGGACAAAGTAATGCAAGAGAAATCATCACCGCCGTTAAGGGATGCTTCAACCGTCATACTGGTCAGAGAGAATCGCGGTCAGCTTGAAACTTATCTGTTAAGGCGAAGCAGGAAATCAGGGTTTATGGGAGGGCTGTACGTGTTTCCAGGTGGTGTGGTGGATGACCAGGACCGGGATCCGGCTTTCTGGAAATCCAGGATAGACATGGCATTGCCTGAAGTTGCAAATCGGTTTTGCAATGCGGGGCTTAACCTTGAAAATGCGGTCGGCTTTTCCGTTGCAGCCATCCGTGAGACCCTTGAAGAAGCCGGGGTTCTGCTTGCCTCATCAAAGGGCAAAACCCGGACGGATTTTCAAAAGATGGCCAATTTACGCCTTGAAAAAGGCCTTTCGGATGACTGGTTTAAAAAGAGTATGGCAGAACAGGACTGGCCCCTTCTTTTTTCAAGCCTTGGCTGCTGGTCACACTGGATTACCCCCGAGAGGATGAAAAAAAGATTTGATACCCGTTTTTTTCTTGTTTCCATGCCGGGGGATCAAGCCTGTGTGCCGGACAACCTTGAGACCACGCAGGGCATTTGGATTTCTCCCGGAACCGCCCTGGAAAAAAATCTGACATCCGAAGTGCCCTTAAGCCCCCCGACAGTGGTGACGCTGACCGATCTCTCAAAGTTTGACACCCTTGAAGAACTCAAAAACATAACGAAAGATAAGAACTGGGGGGATACTATTGCACCGGTGATTTATCAGACAGATCAAGGCCCGGTTATTCTTGAACCCTGGGATCCGCAGTTCGGCAGCAGAGAAAGTGTTGAATTCAAAGGTTTAGAGGGTAAAGTTCTTCCCCCGGGCGGCAAATTTTCAAGACTCTGGTGTGATAAAGGCATTTGGAAACCCGTTGATCTATAGAGAGGATGCCCGGCGCATTCATTCTGTTTCGGAAAAACGGGGGCGAATCCAAAACCAGCAGACGGCAACAAGCAGGCCGAATGTTGTGTAGCAGACAACAAAGGCCCATTCCGGTGCCTGATAGTACACGAGTCTCTTTAGCCAGTACGATATAAATGATCCGGCATAAACAATGCTTCCGGCCTTTGAACGCAGCGCCATTTCCCAGGTGGTGAGCGGACAGATAATGCCCAGCCATGACTGGATTACAACAATGACAATGCCTGTGAGGTGTGCCAGGCGGAACCATGGATTCCGTACCCAGGACCAGGATAAGAGCTTTCCTGCGATAATCAGCAACAACCCGAAAACGAGAAACACGATAAAAAGCGCATGGATAAAAAGGATAAGATCTGCTGTAAATAAATAGAAAACATTTGATTCCATTATACCACCCAGGCAGTAATTACCGGTTAATATTGAAGAATATCCTTACATCACGGAAAATGACAAGATAAAAGAACAATGACCTGGTTCTTTTACGGCAGGTGATGACAGAGACAGCATTGGCGCCTTGAAACCGGAGCCGCCGTGACTTTGCAACACCGGGAGAAATTCGCCAATGTATGAAATCACGGTCTCACAGTATTTGTCATAGCTGTCCAGCTATGATAAAACATAATGGCGAACCGGGCGGACGAAATGGAACCAGCAACCGCCCCGTTACGAAACCTTAAAAGGCATTTCGTTATTGTTTAGCCAGCTTCAAAAGCACTGGGAAAAACAACACAATCGGCTGATATTCGGGAAGCAGTCAGCGGGTGATGGATATTTCGAAACAATATATTGCCCGATATCGCCTGTTTTGAAGCGATAAGCAGCATTAAAATTGTAGAAACAGAACCATGAGGATCCATATGAATTTTACTTTCAGGCTATCCCATAGGGACTGCGCAAAAATAACTTCACCTAGTCTGTTTACAAAAACCCTTAAAACCTTGGGTATTTTGCAAACAGAATATGAGCTAATTCTTGCACGATCCCATAGATCCAAAAACAGCCATATTAACCATCGTAATATTTTTACCCTAATCATGGTCGCAGCCATAATTTCATCCCTGGTTTTCAGTACATATGTGACCGCCCAGGAGGCCAAAACCGTCTCTGACAGGGGAACAACAGCCAAAGCCCTTAATGACAAGGGGAAAGCCTTGATCAATTCAGGGAAGGCCGGAGAGGCTCTGGATGCATTCATAAAGGCAAATGAATTGGCTCCCCGGGCAGTTGAATATGCCAGCAACGCCGGTGTTGCTGCATTCATGGTAAAAAACTACACCTTATCCGCCCAATATTTTCAAAAGGTTGTGGATATCGGACTGGCACTTAAAAATTACCCCCTTATCTCTCAATACCAGGCCCAGGTAAAAAGCGTTCTGGGGAGTTGGCCTCAAGAGAAGATGAATCGTGTGGAACAGCTGAAGCAGGCCCCGTCTGACGGGAAAGGGTCAGCAGCTTTTCCCAAGTGGCAAAACACAATCACAAAGGCAGCCGGATTATTGGGAGCAGGCAAACTGGAAGGTGCCCGTGTTTTCACCGATCAGGCAATAAAACTGGCCGAGGAAAACTTTGAGCCCGGCCACATGTTGACACTGGAAAGTAAAAAACAGCTTGCCCGGATTCTGGCCTCCCAAAACCAGCATCAAAAGGCCGTCAATATATATGATGCGGTCCAAAAAGGTTATAGGTCACACTTAGGTCAGGATCACCCGGAAACAGTCTGGATCAATTTTGAAAAAGCCCTGATAACAAAAAAAATGGGACTATACGATACAGCATTGGACCTTCTCGAAAACACCATCAACTCCCTTGCCGGTGAAGTGGGTGATCATCACATAAAGCTCATCCGGGCCCAATATGAAAAAGCCGTCCTGCTCAAAGAAAAGGGGGATACAACCAATGCGGAAAAACAGTTAAAGCAGGTATTGGAGGACTATTCCCGGACCTTGAAAGAGCACCACCCCGATACGATTGCTGTGTTTTCAGCACTGGCTAAGGTATATGAGGCCCAGACCCGCTATACAGAAGCGGCCCAAACATATAAAAAAATTGAGGAACTCCAGGCTGAGGCAC
>JAKSAX010000569.1 GCA_022361395.1 Desulfobacterales bacterium
ATCGCCCTCTTTGCCCTGACCGGCACCGGGCTGTTTGCCCTCGCGGGCTGGCAGGCCCTTGATGCCGCCGTTGTCTGGTGGGGATTCGCAGGGTTTGCGGCGGTGGCGGCTGCCGATATGTTCATCTCCGGGAAATCAGGCATTTCCCTTGTATTTCCGGATATTGTCCGCATGGCCAAAAACAGGAAAATAACCTTTCCCGTGACCGTCAGTGGGCCGGAACCCTCACTTGTGAAAATCGGCTTCCTCCTTCCGGGCAACCGGTTTGCCTTTCCCCATGAACAGGAGGCCAGGCTGACCGAAGAAGCCAGGCCTGCAGAAAAGGCCGTCTCCGTCTCCATCCAATGGCCGGTCACAGGGGTAAAACAGGGACAGTTCATCCTTGATGCCTGCCATGTTGAAACAGCCTCACGGCTCGGGTTCTGGGCCGTCCGCCGCAGGATACCCCTCCAGTGCGAATTCCGGGTGTACCCGGACATGATGCCGGAACGGCGGGCCCTGGCAGCCCTCTTCCCGGAGAGCGGCTTCGGCCTCCATGCCCGGAAAAGCGTGGGAAAGGGACGGGAATTTGAAAGGCTGCGGGAGTATCTTCCCGGGGACAACTATGAGGACATCCACTGGAAAGCCACGGCACGGCGGGGCATCCCCGTGTCAAAGATGTACCAGATCGAACGGACCCAGGATGTCTATGTCCTGATTGATGCGGCCCGGATGAGTGCCAGGAATGCCCGGGCGTTTTCCGGACCGGGTGAAGACCTTTCTGATGACAAAAGAACAAAGGAATCCATACTGGAGAAGTATATCACCGCCGCCCTCTCCGTTGGCATGGCTGCGGAGCACCAGGGGGACAATTTCGGGGTGGGGGTCTTCAGCGACAGGATGGAACGCTTTATCCCGGCGGGAAATTCCAAGGCCCATTACACGGCCTGCAGGGATGCCCTGTACACCATTGAACCCAGGAAGGTCACCCCGGATTTCACCGAGTGCATCACCTTTGCCGGCAACAGGATACGCAAACGCTCCCTGCTGGTCATCATGACCACCCTTGATGACGCCGCCATCGCAGACAGCCTACTGAACAATATCCATATCCTGAGCCGCCGCCACCTGGTGACGGTGAACATGCTCAGGCCCGTGACGGCCCGCCCCCTGTTCTCATCAGAGGATATCAGCTCCGTTGATGATATTTACCGCAGCCTGGGGGGGCATTACCTCTGGCATTTTTTAAGGGAATGTGAAGGGGCGCTCAGCAAACTCGGCACCGGGTTTTTCCTCCATCCCTACCAGGCATTTACCCTGAACACCATTTCCCACTACATGACACTTAAGAAAAGACAGGTATTATGATACTTGACCTCAATAAGTTTATAAAAGAGGGCCGGGTGATCTGGACAGAGCTTGAAACCCTGCTTGACCGGTTTGAAAATGATCCCCACCTCGCACTGACCACGGCCGAGATAAAACGGTTCCACTACCTGTACCAGCGCTCCTCTGCAGACCTTGCAAAACTCATGGGATTCTCCGCCCAGCAGGATGTGAGGGTTTACCTGGAATCCATTGTGGGCAGGGCATTTTCCCTTATCCACGACACCCGGAGATCCCGGAAACGGCCCCGCCCGTTCAGGTGGCTGTTTCACACCTTCCCGGCGGCATTCAGGAGGCATCTTACGGCATTCTGGCTGGCAACGGCCATTTTAACAGCCGGCTCCCTGCTGGGCGCCGCTGCCATGGGGATCGACCAGAACGCCAAACAGGCGCTCATGCCCTTTTCCCACCTGATGCAGGACCCTGCCGACCGCGTGGCAAAGGAGGAAAGCGCAGGCAGGGACAGGATCGCCGGGCATAAATCAACCTTTGCCTCCCAGCTCATATCAAACAATACAAGGGTCTCGTTTCTGGCCCTGAGCCTCGGGATCACCTGGGGGGTGGGCACCGTCCTGGTCCTCTTTTCAAACGGGATCTTCCTGGGGGCCACCGTGGCGGACTACGTCATGGCCGGGCAGACAAAATTCCTGATCGGCTGGCTGCTTCCCCACGGCTCCGTTGAACTGCCCGCCATCATCCTGGCAAGCCAGGCCGGATTCATCCTGGCAGGGGCCCTGATCGGCCGGGGTGAGCCCGTCTCCCTTAAGACAAGGTTCCGCAGGGTGTCCGCCGACCTGTTTACCATCATGGGCGGGGTATGCCTGATGCTCCTCTGGGCAGGATTTATAGAGGCCTTTCTCTCCCAGTACCACGAACCCTTTGTTTCCTATGACCTGAAAATCCTCTTTGGGGGGCTCCAGTGCACAGGGCTGGTCATCTTTCTCTGGTTTTCAGGAAGAGGCAGGGAGAAAAACCGGCCATGACTGCCCGGAAAACAAATACCCTGACCGTCACAACCCCAGAAGGCGTGGCCTTTCCCCTGCTGCTGGCAGGCCCGGTAACCCGTTTCCTGGCCTGGCTCATCGACTGGTTCCTGGTCATGACCATCCTTTCCGTTGCCGGTAAAATCATCAGCCTGTTCCAGATCATCAGCCAGGATATTGCCACGGCCCTTTACATCCTGGTCTATTTTTTCCTCTCCTTTTCCTACGCCATTGTCACTGAATGGCTCTGGAACGGGCAGACCATCGGGAAACGGCTCTTTAAGCTGCGGGTAATGGATGTCCAGGGCCTCCGGCTGCGGCTCAGCCAGATCGTTATCCGGAACCTGCTCCGGGCCATAGACGGCCTGCCCTTTTTATACATGGTTGGCGGCATTACCGCCCTTGCCTCCCCAAAAGGCCAGAGGATCGGGGATATCGCGGCAAACACCATTGTTATCCGCACCCCCAGGATCAGCCAGCCGGAACTCAGCCTTATCCTCTCGGGCAAGTTCAACTCCCTCAAGGCCTTCCCCCACCTCTGCGCAAGGCTCCGGCAGAAGGTCTCACCCGCCCTTGCCGACATCGTGCTCCAGGCCCTGCTCCGCAGGAACACCCTGGCGCCCGAATCCCGGATCACGGTATTCAGGGCCATTGCCGGCCATGTAAAAGGAATCGTTCCCTTCCCTGACCAGGCCCTTGAAGGGATTTCAGACGAGCAGTACATCAAGAATGTGGTTGAGATCCTGTTTAACCCGGGCAGGAAAGCAGGGATTTAATCTTTTCCCTTTAAAATCCGGTTTATATCCAGGGTTCCGGCAATCTCCTCAAGCCTTTCCATCAACTCCCCGGCCCGGGGATAGGCCCTGGACAATACCAGGTAAATATCCAGCGTACCAATGGGGCGGGAGTCTAAACCTTCGATGGGATCAGCAGCCAGGATGTCCCCTGCGGCTGACTCGTAATCCAGGACATAATCCCCCCGCCCGTGGGCAAGCATCTGGAACGCGGCCTTATGGGTGGGTGCGGCAAGGTGCTCCACTTTATTAACCGGGTCTGTAATATACTTGAGCAGCCCTGCATAGCTGTAGCCGCGGATTGTAATGATATTTTTCCCGGCCAGGTCCTCTCTCCTGAGTACCGGCGGTTTATCCCCGATAAAATAAACCCTCAGGGTTGTTGAATAAACAGGCTGCCTGCTGAATATGCAATAATCCAGTAGGGAAGAGGCCTTTACCAGGATTGAAAAAACTGTTTCGCCGCTTTGCAGGTTGCGAAAGAGCCGCCGGGCCGGATACTGTCTTGCACGCCAGGAGAGCCCGGCTTTTTCCATGAGCACGCGGGCATACCTGAGCATCGGGGAATCCGGCTGGTTCATGGCATTCACAGATGCCACAAAAATAGACTGATCCGGATAACCGTACTCTATCTCGGGGTAATCCGGGGTATCTGCAGCAATGGCACCTGACACCCACCCAAGGAGGAGGAATGCAAGGGCAACCCATATCCGGCAGATCCTTCCGGATGTCATGTCGGACTGAAAAAGCAAAACAGCATTAACTCCAATTGCAGCCAAACTATTAATGATATTTTTTTGATTATCCATGTCTGCCTGTTCTGTCCGCGACAGAGGAGACGGGGATGCCCACATTATCGATTGTGCCGCCTGCCAAGTCAACAAATATCCGTCCCTCCGCAGGCCGGAGGCGTTTAAAAAAATAATGCAGATTATAGTTGACCCCAACCTTGCAAAAGCCGGGAAGGCTCCCGGATTTTTTATGCAAGGTTGGGGTTGACTATCAATCCGATAATCTAATAGAGTAAGGGATCGCGTAAGAATCAGTTCGCATTCTGTTTGCAAAATACCCAACGTTTTAAGGGGTTTTATAAACAGACCAGGTGAAGTTATTTTTGCGCGATCCCTAAACCCTCATGGTGCCGGATGAAACGATAAGCTGCCGGGCTCAAATTCCAGAGGTGCTTTCTGTATACTCGTATCTTTTACCGGCGCTGAAACCGGCAT
>JAKSAX010000572.1 GCA_022361395.1 Desulfobacterales bacterium
GAAAAATAATCCCGTTTTTCAATTATGGAATTGCCCTCAAGGTCCAGGGCATCCGGGGGAATCACCCTTATGGGCTCTCCTGACACGTGGGCATCGGTGGTGGTGATCCGGTTGATATAAGATTGCATGGCAGTCTCCTTTTCAGCATAATTGTATGGTCAACACTGGGAATAGATGGCAATCATCGTGCCAGGAATAGGGGAATGGCATAAGCGCCCGGAACATCAGTATTTTAAAGGGATGCGGAAAACGGGCCGTTCTTTGAATTCAGGGGATGCTGTCTAAAAATAGACATTGACAGGGGGATTTGCGGTTTTGTTTTTCAACATACGTCTAAAAACGGACAGATTTTTATGATGTCTCCACCACACTTTTCTCCACAGCGATACCGTGCTTTTTAAGTTTATAATAAAGTGAGGTCCTGGGAATGTTGAGCAGAACCGCTGCCTTTCCGATATTCCCCCCTGCCTTTTCCAGGGCCGTGAGGATGGTGGTTTTTTCAACACGGCGGATGGTTTCGGTCAGGTCAAGGTTCCGGGTTTCCCGGTCCGGCGGCAGGGGTATCCCGGATTGCTTGAAAATGTACTCGGGCAGGATGCGGGCATCTATCTGCGGGGTATCCTTTTTTTTATGGAGAATCACCACGCGCTCCATAACGTTTTTCAACTCCCTGATATTTCCCTCCCAGGTATATGCCTGTAAAACGGTGAGCAATTCGTCCGGAATCCGGGGGATGTTCACCCCGTATGCCATGCAATAGGTTTCAAGGAAGTGGCGGATAAAGAGGGGGATATCCTCTTTCCGCTCCCTGAGGGCGGGCAGGTTTACCATGATGGAGTTGAGGCGGTAGAACAGGTCCTGCCTGAACGATCCTGCATCCACCTTCTTCTTGAGGTCCAGGTTGGTGGCGGCAATGATCCTGACATCCACCCGGACCTCAGTGTCGCTGCCCAGCCTTGACAGGCGGTTTGTTTCCAGCACCCTGAGCAGCTTTGGCTGCATTGCCAGGGGGAGGTCCCCGATTTCATCCAGAAACAGGGTGCCTTTGTCCGCGGCTTCGATTTTGCCGATTTTGCCTTTGCGCTGGGCCCCGGTGAATGCGCCGCCCTCATAACCGAAGAGTTCGCTTTCAAAAAGGCTGGCCGGGATGGCGCTGCAATTGATGGGGATAAAGGGGCCTTTCCGTTTACTTTCCGCGTGGATGCCCCTGGCAATCACCTCTTTGCCGGTTCCGCTCTCCCCCAGGAGCAGCACGCTGATGGCGGAGTCTGACACATCCCGGCAGAGCTGTACCGCCTCCCTGAAGGCAGGGGTTTTACCGATGATGCCGGAAAAAGAGTACTGGTTCCGGTTTATGGCATTGATCTGCTCTTCAAGAAGCTTGATGTTGTCACTGGTCTTTTCCAGGAGGGCCTGGGTATTGATATAGTCGGTGATGTCCTTGTCAATGCTTATGCCGCCGATCAGCCTGTTCTGCCCGTCATAAAGGGGCACGGCGCTGATCACGATATAGTAGCCTTCCTTTGGGTTGTTATAGACGTCTTCGTAGGCTTTCTGTTCCTGAATAACCTTTGGGATCAGGGCTTTGGGGAAGAACTCCGTAACCGGTTTCCCCACGATTTCCCGGGCGGGTATTTTATAAAACCGGACAGCCTCTGCATTCCAGAATTTTACAATACAGTTTTCATCCACAATGCAGATGGAGGTGTTGATATTATCCAGGGCGGTTCTCAGGAGAGCGGCATCTGTTCCGGGCAGGTCCATTTTATTTTATCCTTGTTTTTACTGTTCCGAAATCAGTTCGGCAGCCTGCCGGCGCCAGTAATCCATGCCCATGCCGGCGAACAGGCCTTCCGCCCTTACGAGTTCTGCGCCTGACTTTGCCGTTTGGCCGCTGCCGGCGTATAACTCTCCCAGGAACATGTGTGCCGTGGCAATGTCCGGCTTTGCCTTCAGGGCCGTCAGGGTATCCAGGCTCTCTGTCATGCGCTGTTCCGCTTTTGAAAAAGAGGTGCTGCATTTGCCCAGGAGGCGGCCCGACCAGAGATTTGCCTTTGCCTGAAAGTAGATTTCATCATTCTGTTCTGCAGTGGTTTTTGCCTTGTCCATCCATTCAAGCGCGGTCTCACTATCCCCGGATTTGTGGAGGCAGGTACCTATATAGAACTGGAGGTTGGAGACCTGCCATTTAATATCTTCCGCCTCAAACATGGCCAGTGCTTCCCTGGCCAGGCGTATTCCCTTTTCCGGTTCCCCTGTGTATGCCAGAGCAACGCCCAGGCCCCCTTTGGCAATGGCCTCGATCTGGGTGAAACTGACCTGGGAAAGGTCCCTGAGAAGATTGTCAAGGCCGGACCGGGCCTTGTCCCAGTCCCCCCGCAGCAGAAGGGTCATGCCCGTATAAAACCGGCAGAGGCTTTTCGTGAACAGGTTCTTTGTCCCCTTAACCTCTTCAAGGCCGTAGCTGCAATTGGTGAGTCCTTGGTCAAATTTCCCGAGCAGGGCCATCGAGTACCCGGACATGGCATAAAAGGCGGGGTAGACAACGGCGGGGCCGCCGAAATTATCCGTTTCCCGACCCGCCTTCCGGATGGTGTGGATCATGTGGGAGGCAATCTCAATAACCTTGGGATAGTTGCCGGCCACGTGGTGGGCCAGGCAGAGATCCGGCGAGGTCTGGGCCATGGCCGTGATATCGTCTGATTCCACGGCCTGCTCATAGGCCTTGCCTGCAAATTGTATCCCCAGTTTATGATTGCCCCTGACCGAGTGCAGGTACCCTGTATTACTATAGAACCGGATCAGGCTTTTGCCGTCGTTCAGCTGCTTGGACAATGCCGTTCCCTTTTCAAGAAATTCCATACATCCGGGGGGGAAGTTGAGAATGATCATGGGGCTGATCATGGCGTGGAGGAGGTCAAGCCCGGCCTGTTCCGGAGAGTTTTCCACGGCTGCCTCTTTCCCTTCCTTTTCCAGAAGGGCGGCTGCCCTCTTGTAAAATTCAAAGGCCTCAAAGGCTGAGTGGTTCTGCATGGCCTTGTCCCCGGATGCCTTGAGGTAGTGTACTGCCTTGCCGTGACGGCCGCTTTTGGAAAAATGAAAGGCCAGTATTTCATAAAAGGCCTCGGGCTGTTCCCCGTACATCTCTTCAATGGCAAGGCCGATATTGCCGTGGATGACTCTCCTGTGGTTGAGGAGAAGGCTGTTATACGCCACCTCCCTGGTGATCATGTTTTTAAATATGTACTCCAGTTCGGGAAACAGGGTTTTCTCATTGATGAACTCCAGGTTCCTCAGGGTCAGAAGGTAATCCTTTATGGCATCATCCATGCCGGTGAGCCGCTGGAGCAGGTGGAACCCGAAACTCCTGCCGATCACCGACGCCATCTGCATGGTGGTTTTGGTGTTGTCCTCCAGCCGGTCCATCCTTCCGGCGATAATACCCTGGATGGTCTCGGGCACGTGGACAAGATCTCCGGTATCCTTTAACCGCCATTGCCCCGCTTCCTTCACGATGGTCCGGTCTTCAATCAGGGTGGTGGAGAGTTCCTCCATAAAGAGCGGGTTGCCTGAGGTCCGGTTGTAAATCAGGGATTCCAGCCGGTCTGAAATCTCTCCGGCCCCCAGAAGGGCGCGGATGAACTGCCTGCTTTCCGCCCCGGACAAAGGCGGGATGGCGATCTGGCTGTAATAAGGCTTTCCTCCCCAGGAATGGGAATACTCCTGGCGGTAGAGCAGGAGCAGCAATACCTTTGCATTGGAGATCCACCCGGTGAAATAGTTAAGAAATTCCTCGGAAGTGTTATCAAGCCACTGAATATCATCAACCACCAGGACCAGGGGCAGGTTCCGGCTCATCCGGATGAACAGGTTTCTTAGTGCTTCAAAGATGCTTTCCCGCTTTTCCCTGGGATCAAGGGCCTCCCATCGGGTGTCCCCCGGGGGGAGGGAGAGGAAGTGCCTGAGGGCAGGCACCTGGGTGAGCAGTTCCGGATCAATGGCCTTAAGGCCTTTGGTCAGTTTGTCATGGACGGCTTTTTCACTTTCCCCCTTTCCGATGTCAAAAAGGGAGGTGATCATCTTTATTAAGGGAAAAAAGGGAATATTGCTTTTATACTGGAGGCACCTGGTTTCCACCAGCCTGGCCTGTCGGCCCATCTGCCTGTGCATTTCAAATACAAACCTGGACTTTCCGATGCCGGCTTCACCGACGATGCCGACCACCCGGCCGCTGCCCCGCCTTACCCTGTCAAAGGCATTAACCAGGTCAGCCGTTTCCTGCTCTCTGCCGATGTAGTCAATGAACCCCCTTGCCTGGGATGCATCCAGGCGGCTGTGTATGCCGCTTTTTCCAATCAGCCGGAAAATTGTCTGGGGCTCTTTTTTCCCTTTGACCGTGACTGTGCCAAGGTTCTCGCAGTCAAAATACCTCCGGACCTGGCGGTGGGTGCTCTCCGACAGGAGCACACTGCCGGGATCTGCCATGCTTTCCATCCGCGCCGCAAGGTTGGTGGTATCTCCCACAGCCGTATAGTCCATGCGGAGGTCGTCTCCGATGGCGCCCACCACCACCGGCCCCGAGTTCAGGCCGATACGCATTTTAAAATCCGGTCCGAATTCCGCCCGGACCTTTTTTCCGTACCCCCGGAGTCTGGCCTGGATGCTCAAGGCGGCTTTGCAGGCCCGCTGGGCATGGTCTTCATGGGCAATCGGGGCACCGAACAGGGCCATGACCCCGTCGCCGGTAAACTGGTTGATGGTCCCTTCAAACCGGTGGATTTCCTCCATGAGAATCTTGAAACAGCCGTCCATTATCTGGTGCACGGCTTCAGGGTCGAGCTGTTCGGAGAGGGAGGTGAATCCGGTGACATCGCAGAAGAAAACAGTAACAAGCTTTCTCTCCCCTTCAATACTGCCGCGGGTGGTCAGTATCTTTTCCGCCATGAATTTCGGGGTATAGGAGTCCGGCCGGGTGTAGTCAATGCCGGTTCCGGACATGGCTGCCTTATCCGGGCCAAGCTTTTGCCCGCACTCCCCGCAGAATTTTTTCCCCTTTGGGATCCTGGCGTTGCAGGCAGGGCATTCAACGGCAATACTTCTGCCGCATTCCTCACAGAATTTCACCCCTTCCCGATTGTCTGACTGGCATGCATCACATTTCATCAACTATTTCTCCGGATTCCGGGTATCTTATCTTTTTTTTCCTTCAGATGCTTCCGGCTGGATTCCCTTTTCCCTGTATGCATCCCTGATCAGCCGCCCCAGGAGCGCCACCCCTTTTTCCAGTTCAGGACCCCACTTGATGCCGCAGTTCAGCCTCAGGCAGTGGTTATACCTGTCAGAGGAAGAGCAGATCCTTCCCGGCATGATGGAGACATTATGGGTGCGGGCCCTCTGGTATATGGTCATGGTGTCTATGGCTTTGTTCAGTTCAATCCAGATCATCATCCCGCCCCTGGGAAAGGTAAGGCGGGTATCCTTTGGGAAATGGTTTGAAATGGCAATGGCCAGGGCCGATGCCTGGTTTTTGACCTGGTTTCTCAACCGCCGCAGATGGCGGTCGTAGGCACCGGTTTCCATAAACCGGGCAGCGACCCTGTGGCTGATGCCGGGGCAGGAAAGCTGGGTGTTGAGCTTCAGGCGGATGACCTTTTCCCTGTATTTTCCCGGGATGGTCCAACCCGCCCTGAGGCCCGGGGCCAGGGTTTTGGAAAAGGAGGAGCAGTAGAGCACCGAACCCGAGGTATCCATGCTTTTAAATGTGGCCGGGCGCTTGTCCCCATAGTACAGGTCCCCGTATATATCATCTTCTATAATGGGCAGGCCGCGGCTGTTGGCTATTTTCAGGACAGCTTTTTTGCCTTCGGGGGAGAGGACCGATCCAAGGGGGTTCTGGAAGTTGGTATTGAGCAGGCAGGCCTTGATGTCATTTGAGGAGACGATGGCTTCAAAGGCATCCGGGTCCATGCCCTGGTCAGGGCATCCCGGCAGCTCAAGCACATACATGTTCAGGTCTTCGATGAGCTGGAGAAAGCAGTGGAACACCGGGGACTCCACAAGAATGGTATCCCCCGGGTCTGCCACGGCGCGGAGGCAGAGGCTCACCGCCTCCAGGCAGCCGTTGGTGGTGATGATATCGTCGGGAAAAACCTTGCAGGCATTGCCCAGCATCTGTTTGGCCAGGGCATGCCGGAGGTCGGTGTTGCCGATGCAGGGATCATAGGTGGCGATACTGGTGCCCAGCTCATCCACGGACATGGATTTCATAATCCGGGATAACTGCTTCACCGGCATGAACTCCCTTGATGCCACTGCCGCACCCAGCTGGAGCATATTCTCCGACTGGAGATCCGAAAGAATGGTCTCTGCCAGGGCATTGATCTTTACCCGGCTGGGGGCGGCTTTCTCCTGGTCTTTCCTGGGGGAGGGCAGGGGGTTTTTCAACAGCGCCCTGACGTAAAACCCGGATTTTTCCCGGGCCTCCACCCGGCCCCGTTTCTCAAGCTCAATATAGGCCTGGTGGATGGTGGAAACACTTAATCCGAGCTGGTTATGAAGTTTTCTCAGGGAGGGCAGCTTTTCCCCGGGCCTGAACTGGCCCGTCATGATATTTTCCTGGATTTCATCGGCCAGGGCCACATATCTGAAGTTACCTGAAGCAGTCATGGCGGCTCATCTGTTATGATTGAAATTTTTGTCTTCTGTATCTGTTTTTTATTTTTTTGTAACGTATAGTGAATAATTTAGCAATAGCTTAAATTTAAGGACAAGACCATGAGACAGCTTCTTCTTTACGTGGTAACAATTGTGATCTGGGGATCCACCTGGATTGCCATCAAGTTTCAACTGGGACCTGTGGATCCCATGGTCTCAGTGATATACAGGTTTGGCCTGGCCGCGGCACTGCTCATGGTTTACTGCAGGGCAAGGGGGCTGTCCCTCAGATTTGCACCCCGGGATCATTTTTTCATGGCGTTGATGGGTATTTTCCTTTTTTCCATGAATTACTGGCTGGTATACCTGGCCGAAGTCTACCTGACCTCAGGCCTTGTGGCTGTTTTATTCTCCTCCCTTGTCTTTTTCAATATTGCCAACAATGCCCTGTTCCTGAAAACCGCGGTTGACAGAAAGACCGTTATCGGCGCCCTTGCCGGCATCATCGGTGTGGGCTTGATATTCATGCCTGAAATCATGGCCTTTGACGCAGATGATCACGGCTTTGTCGGGATTGCACTGGGGCTTTTTTCAGTCTTTCTGGCCTCCCTGGGCAATATCACCTCTGCCAGGAACACCCGGGAAATGATTCCCGTGATCCAGGCCAATGCATACGGCATGACCTATGGTACCCTGGCCCTGACCGTGGTGGCCCTGCTCATGGGCAAGGAGTTCGGGTTTTCATTTTCACTTCCCTATACAGGCTCCCTGGTCTTTTTATCCGTGTTCGGATCCATTGTTGCATTCGGCACCTATCTGACCCTGGTGGGCACAATGGGTGCGGATAAGGCCTCCTACGCCATTATGGTGGTGCCGGTGGTGGCCCTTGTCATCTCATCCTTTGCCGAAGGATATGTCTGGACCCTGCCGGCTGTGGCAGGCCTTGCCCTGGTTCTCGGGGGGAATTTCCTGGCCCTGGGAAAACGGCCCGGTTAGCAGCGGGGTTTTATCTGTGTTTGTTCTGCAGGGTCAACGCATTTAACTTTTCAGATCCAATGATTCCAATACCTTACTTTTGTACAGGCAATCGCAGGCAAAATCCGGATAAGGCATAAGTACCCAAAAAATAAAAATTTAAAAACCGTGCCAAGTTTATCTGCGATTGCCCTGGTTTGTTCTGTTGCATAGTATAAGGTATCTATGCTAATTAGATAACCTATGAAACAATATGTAATAGACGGATTGACGCTCAAGGATTATACGGCTTTAAAGGAATACCTGGACAAGCATTTGGA
>JAKSAX010000574.1 GCA_022361395.1 Desulfobacterales bacterium
AGAACAACTATGATTTATACCCATACTGTAAAATCGAAAACATTGAAAGAAATCAAAAGTCCGTTGGATCTCTAAAAAGCTGTCAGTCATTGAAAGCAATTAATCTCAGGGGCAACAATCATGGTATGAAGCCTCCCCACCCGCGATTGCAAGAATGACTGAGCTTCCAAAAGTAATGTGGGGTATTTCGGGCTTCGGCAATAAAACTTAAAATTCAAGCCGGAATGACCTTTAGAGCTTTTTGAACTTATTACTTCAGATTCGGAATACCCGGGATTTATTCTGCAGGAAGAAACAGGGTTACCCGGGTGCCTGCTCCCGGGCTGCTGCTGATTTCCATTTTTCCGCCGTGGGCATCCATGATGGTTTTGCACAGGGGGAGTCCCAGGCCGAAGCCGCCGGTCTTTTTTGAGCGGGATTTGTCCAGCCTGTAGAAGGGTTCCAGGATAAGGGGCAGCTTTGATTTGTCCATGCCCATGCCGTTGTCCTCAACCGTGATACGTATCCTGTCCGCCTCTTTTTTAAGATGGACTTCCACTGGCCGGCTTTCACGGGTCGAGTACTTGAGTGCATTTTCAAGGATGTTGGTGATCACTGTTTTGATCCGGTCCGGGTCAAACCGGAATATCACCGGGGAATGGCCGGGAAAATGTATGCCGGGGGACCGGTTTTCAAATCCGGAAATAATATCCCTTACCAGTTCTGTCAGATCGGCTCTCTTTTTTTCAAGGGTGGCGTGGTTGTGGTGGAGCCGTGCGTTTTCAAGAATGGCGGTCACCATGGTTTCCACCTCACGGATATCTGTGCCGATGCTTTTTTTGACCTGGTCATCATCCAGAAATTCCAGGGCCACCTTCATCCGGGTCAGGGGAGAGCGGAGCTCATGGCTTACATCCCTTAGCAATTGGTGTTTCAGGTCCAGCATCTGTCGGAGCCTGCCGGTCATGGTGTTGAAGGCAGCGGCAAGTTTTCCGAATTCGTCTTTCCTGTTCTCGGGCAGGGTATGGGCAAGGTTGCCGCTGCCGACCTCCTGTACCCCCTGGTGGAGCCATCCGATGGGGCTTAAGATCTTTTTCATGGCAAAATATGCACCGGTGACAATCAGGGTCAGGGAGAACAGGAGCGCCCATAAATACTTGTCCCTCCCTTGATTATACCCGGCCGGTTCAAAGATGAAAACACCGCTTTCATGGATGTTTTTAAAGAAATACCGGCCGTGAAACCGTCCGAGGAAAACCTTGGTCGAACCGGATAAGGTGCGGTAGCGGATATCATTTTCTTCGGGGAAATCCTTGATAAAAGACCAGTGCTCCCGTTCCCCCTTATAGGATATTTTCAATCCGGTCTTAGTGTACAACGCTTCTGCCCGGGCCCTGTCCGGGGGATGGCCAAGATCTTCAATGACATAGGAGAAGTACTGGATGGCATTGGTGTGGAAGGGCCGCAGGGAGTTCCGTTTATGGATGGCCACAAGGCTTACTGCAACCACCACAATGCAGACCCAGGTGACCAGGCAGATCACGATCAGCTTGGCATAGACCGAACGGATAAAGGTGGTGAACCAATTCATTTTTCCCTGGTGCCCCCGAGGAATAGGTAGCCTGATCCCCATATGGTTTTAATGAACTCGGGATTTTTCGGGTCATCGCCGAGTTTCTGCCGCAGACGGCTTATGGTAACGTCAACCGTCCTGTTGTAAGCCTCACAGTCAATGCCGGACAATTCGTTCAGAAGCCGGTCCCGGTCAAGGACCCTGCCCGTGTTTGCGGCCAGAAAGGAGAGAATGGTGAATTCGCTGGTGGTCAGGTCCATGGCAGTGCCGTCCAGCACGGCGCTTTGGCGGGCGAAATCAATCTCAAGCCGTCCGAAGGTCTCTGCTTTTTCAAAGACTGCGGCCCGGGTCCGCCGGAGGACGGATTGAATCCGGGCCACAAGCTCCCTGGGCTCAAAGGGTTTGGGAAGATAGTCATCCGCCCCGAGTTCAAGCCCCACCACCCTGTCGGTCAGGTCTCCCCTTGCCGTGAGCATGATAATGGGAACGCGGCTTGTCCGGCGGATGGTCTTGCAGACCTCAAACCCGTCCATCTCCGGCAGCATGATGTCCAGAATGATGAGATCCGGTTTTTTTGCATTTATCAGCTTGAATCCGTCGGAAGGGGTGGCTGCAGAGACCACTTCCATACCGAAATCCCCAAGGAATTTTTCCAGGAGCCGGTTGAGCTTTTCATCATCATCAATGATTAAAATGGTCTGTTTCATCTGATTTGTGTCTTCTGGTTTTTTTATCGGAACCCTTATTTATTTTTAATCAACTATTTGTACCAGAATGGAAGTTCAAAAACCATATTTCCGTAAACGAACTCCCATTCCGGCTGTTCAGGAGGGTTATTCCCGCCATTTTTCAAATTTTTCGATTTTTTTGATCAGCTTGGCCTTCTGGTCCGGGGTCAGTTCCTTGTGAAAGCCCATCAGACGGTCGACAACAAGGTCAATCACCTGGTTCATCTTCTCCCTGTGGCCTGCCACAAGTGATTTAATTACCTTTTCATCCATCTGATCGGCGGCAAGCTGTTCTTTCAGGGTGGCATACATGGCCTTTTTTTCCTTGCGGAGTGCTGCTGTTTTTTCCTCGACCTCCTCTTTGATTGTTCCCAGCCGGGCTTCCTGGGCATCTGTGAGGTCAAGGGTTTCGCTGATGTAGTCAAGGGCGAATTCGTGCTTTTTGCCATGGCTGTTGGACTTGCATCCGGTAAAAAGCACCAGGCTGAGTATTATCCCTAAAGTAATTACCGTGAAAAAATGTTTTCTTCTCATCTCTCTTTCTCCTGTATAGTTGTGATTCCTTAAAATAATGGTAACGCCATGATTCACACTATACAGGTTCCGGGGAAAACTTCTTTTCAACGGGGTGACGATTTGTAACAGATTGTAAAGACGGGAGTCAGCCGCCAAACGTCACGGTGAACACGGACCCGCCGGATTGATAACAGGTGCCGCGGGTTTCACAGAAGGGGCACGCCTCAATATCCCCGGGGCAGATATCTGTTTTCAGCGGAATAAATTTACACCTGTCTGACCGGACACGGATACTGAACCCGTATCTTTCGGAAAATATTCTCATGCGCAGCAGGTCTGCGCCGCGTCCGCCGGCGTTAAAGTCAAATGCGGTTCCGGAGGAATAGGCCGTTGTTTCCTGGGTGGTAAAAAAGCCCTCGAATATCCTCTTCCGGTGGTCTTTAAGAATACCGATGCCGTGGTCTTTAACCTTGAGGACGGCTCTGTTGTCCCGGGTTTCCGTGATGATCCCTATTCTTCCGTGATCCGGGGTGTTCTCCACCGCGTTTTTTATTAAACCGCCGGTTATTTTTTCCAGGGTTTCAACAGGCATGGAAATGGGGGGAACCGGATCCAGGGTGTAATAGATGTTCAGATTGCGGTGGGAAAATTCCGGGGCCAGGCCTGTCATACGGGTATTTACGAAATCATTCAGCAGGATCGTCTCCGGCCGGTTCTTTTTGATTTTAAAAATACTGTTTATACGTTCCCTGACACGGTCCAGAACCTGCGGGTCCCCGGATTCATTTTCCAGGGTATCCTCAAACAAATCCGCGCACTGGTCCATGAGAAAGGAGAGGCGGGTTCCGGTTCCAGACTCTTTTTCCAGTATAATATCGTTGATCTCATCCTGGAGCCGTTTAAGGCGGCGGACGTTTCTCTGTGACCGCTCCATTGACCGCTTCCAGGTCTTGTCCGGAAGGTTTTCAAGTTTCTTTTCCAGGATGTTCAGGGTGCCGCTGAATATGGCCACCGGTGTTTTCAGCTCATGGGATAAATGGTTGATTGCCTTGCCCTTTGCCCGGTCAAGGCTGGTGAGTTCTTTATGGGATTTTTTCAGCTCATCTGAAAAGCGGGCGTTTTCAATGGAGAGCCCCACTGTTCCGGCAATCATTTCCAGCAGCTCCATGTCTGTCTGTTCAAAGAGCCCGTCTGTTTTGTTAAAGGCCGCCAGGACCCCGATGATGCGGTCACTGCTGTGCACGGGAACCAATACATAGTTGTTAAAGGAGTACCCGAATTCCATATCCCTTTTCTTATAAAGGTTTGAATCCTTGAACGCATCATTGACAATGGCGGGTTTCCCGGTTTTGACCACATTGCCCGAGGCCATGCTGTCCACGGGCAGGCGGATTTCCTTTATCCGCCGGGTTGCGGCATCGTTGTCAGAGGCTGCCCCCGGGAAAAAGAACTCCTTTCTCTCATCATCCAGAAGAATGACCAGGGCACCCTGGGTGTTCATCAGCCGTTTGATTTCAACCGCGATATAGTCCAGGAGGTCCTCAAGGTCCGGGTAATTGGGAAGGGCCAGGCTGATCCGGAGCATAACCGCGTTGTTCATGGCCACCCGTTTTTCCCTGGTAATATCCCTGAAAATAACAAGCTCCCCTGCCACCCCCATCTCCTCTTTGGAAAACACAGCGCCCCGGGCAATAACGTCAAGGAACCGCCCGTCCTTTGCCCGCCGCCTGGTCACATACCGCGTCACGGTCCGCTCTTTAAACAGTTCTTTAAGTTTTTCCGATGTTTCAGGCGTAAGTTCCGGGGGAATAAATTCCGTTTTCCCGGTGCTCATCTCTTCAAAGGTCCATCCGAAAACCTCGGTGAATGCGGGATTTAAATAGGAGACATCCCCCTTGAGGGTAAAGGCGGCAACGGGATAGGGGGCAAAGTCAAGCAGTGCCCGGTATCTTCTCTCCGACTCCTTCAGGGAGGCCTCATTCCTTTCAAAAGCCGCGACCCGGCTTTCAAGCATAGCAACCCTCTGCTCCAGTTCTTCATAAGTGGCTTTTTTGATCATGATCTCTCTCCAAAGCGTTATTTTTAAGCTGCTTAAAATTGTCTGATATTAAAACTGAATCTGAACTGTGATCCGGATATGAAGCTGAACCTCTTCTGTATAAAGCTCTATCAGCTATGTGTACTGGTGTAAAGGGGAAACCAGGCATGAGATATATCGGCCTTATTCGTTGCGAACGAAATGTGCGGGGAACAGGAGGAATTTGATTTTTCATACAGATAAGGCTGCCCAGGTTTTTCTTGACATCACAACATCGCTTTTTTATTGTGTAGTATCCTGGTCCGGGAATATTTTCTGATGTTAAAATTTTCCATGCCGTCTTCCAACAGCCCAAAAAAACACTGAGATACCTGTTCAAACTATTCTTCCGGTTTCAGCAACATAAAATTATCTGGATTTACCGTTAGGGGATTGCGCAAAAATAACTTCACAGAACGTGAATTGATTTTTTCGCGATCCCTTACCTCAAAAAAGGGGCGGAACAATCCGGATCTTTTTTTCTTTTATGCCCGGGCCGGTCTTATTCACTGCGCGATCCCTTAAATACACCAGGGAAGAAAAACTTGATGAAGCCGACTGATTTTTTAAACCCATAAGATAAAGGAGAGAGATCATGGATCAGGATTTTCATTATTACGGTGCGTATTATGCGGCAAGGATAGGGGGCGGGTTCAGCCGGGAGGAGGCCACAACCA
>JAKSAX010000293.1 GCA_022361395.1 Desulfobacterales bacterium
GATTTTACCCTGGCAAAAAAAGATGTTGAGCCATTTTTAAAAACCTCAGGGCAAAAGGATGAGCTGAACCTCTGGTCCCATGATTTTTTTAATAATTATCTGATTCATGAAATTGATGTCCTGGCGGATCATTAATCAGGGGGCTCCTTTAATTGACGGGTGCCGGACGATTTCTGCCTGATATATGAAAGGGCCGGAAGAATCCGGCCCCTTCATAATGCGGTTTTAAACATAGAGGTTTATTTTACCCTGTCACCTGCAGGGTCCGTCAGGCCCAGAGCCAATCGTTTGGCGCTGATCCGTTCATCCATTTGGGCGGCGGCAGCGCCAAAGTCCGGTTCTACAAGGAAACTTGCACCGAATATCTCTTCCAGGCCGTTCAGGGCAATATCCGTGACCAGTTTTGATCCTGTGATATGGGGAGGCGTACCGATATGGACGGGGATCCCGGATGCCACGCAGTAAAGACCGATGGCCACGGCCTTTTCCGAGTACCATTCAGGGGAAGCCCCCCAGACCGGCAGGTTGGCGATATCAACGCCAAGGGCATCTGCAATCAGGCCGCAGAGGTGGATAACCCTGGAGTTGTCGACACAGGAACCGAAATGAAGCACCGGCGGGATATCCAGGCTTTTACAGAGCTTTGAAAGGCCGGGGCCCGCCATTTTAGCGCCCTCCGGAACAAGAAGACCTGCCTTGCCCGCTGCTGTGGTGACGCAGCCTGTGGCCAGGACAAGGATGTCGCGTTTGATCAATTCCTTGGCAAGCCCTACGTTCTGGGAATCGTGCTGGAACTTGGGATTGTTGCAGCCCACAATGGCGGCAAAACCCCTGACGGCACCGGATTTCACGGCATCCAGCAGCGGGTCAAGGGAGCCGCCCAGCATGGCCAGCAATGCTTCATTGGAAAATCCGCACATGATGTCCACCGGTGTATCCGGTATGTCCACCCGGGATGCATCGCGCCCGGCAAAGGCGGAAATGGCCATGTCGATAATCTGCCGGGCCTGTTCTGCTGCCTGTTCAGGTGTGAATGAGATATGGGTGGCGCCGGTGAACCTGGCCTTGTCCGAGGTAGTGATAAATTGTGTGTGGTAACAGGCTGCGGCCTGGACCATGCCCGGCATGATGCACTGGTAATCCACCACAACCGCCTCCACCGCGCCGGTGACAATGGCAAGCTCTGTCATCAGGTGGTTTCCGGCCATGGGGATGCCCTGGCGGCTGAGCAGTTCGTTGCCGGTACAGCACAATCCGCCGATATTAATACCACTGGCACCGGCAGCTTTCGCACGTTCTATCATTTCAGGCTCGCGGGCCGCGGCAAGCACCATTTCCGATACAACGGGGTTGTGGCCGTGTACCAGGATATTGACCTCATCCTTTTTGATGACACCGAGGTTGACCTGGGAGTTGGAGGGAGCGGGTGTCCCGAAGATAATATCCGAGAGTTCCGTGCCGATCATGGAGCCTCCCCAGCCGTCTGCCAGGGCTGTCCTTGCAGAGTGCAGCAGGGTGCTGACCGCATCATTGTCACACCCCATGTGGGTCCTGTGCATCATTTCCGCGATCTCGCGGTCGATTCCCCTGGGAACGACATTGTGCTTCTGCCAGACCGCCTGCCGTTTCTCAGGCACCCGGCCCACGAACGAGATTTGCTTTCTCCGGCTGCCGAAATCGTCAAAACAGCTGTCTGCCAGCTCTTTGGCAACCTGAATCGCGGATTTGTCCGCCACCGCAATCCCCACTTCCTCTGCCACGCGGAAGAGTTTTTGTTCATCCTTTATTGAATAATCCGGGGCCCTGCCTTCCACAATGGCCTCAAGTACTTCGATGAGGTCACGGCCGTGATCGGAATGACCGGCTGACCCGCCGGCTACAAAACGTCCGAAGTTGCGGGCAACAATGACATCACCGTCAGCCCCGCAGACACCCCGCTGCATCTTCCCGCCCTCTTTTGGACTGATCCTGCAGGGTCCCATGTTACAGTTTTTACAGGTCAGCCCGAGTTCGCAGAACTTGCATCCCGGGGTCTGCTGTTCAAAACGGTCCCAAACGGTTTCCACACCGTCTTTTCTCGCCTTGGTAATCATTTTTTGTGCATCTTTCCAGATGCTCAGTGTCTCCGTCGGTTTTGGTTGTTTTGCCATGATATCGCCTCCTTGAATGTACTGTGTCTTCAGCCCGGTCTGCCGGTGCCGGACCTCTCCTTTAAACACAGATCATACCGGCGGAGAGAAAAAAATACTGTCAGGTGGATGACAAAACTGAAAATTATTGCCTCATGCCACCCACAGATTCCAGGGCGGAAAGATCGGGGATGAGAAAGGTGCCGCGTTCGGGCCGTTGGATAAGGCCTGCGCGGGAGAGGTCGTTCAGAAGTGTGGAGACGGTCTGGCGGGAGGATCCCACCAGCCGTGCGACCTGTTCCACGGAAAGATCCAGCCTGACAATGACGCCGCCCCGGTCTCCCGGACTGCCGTGGCGGCGGGCTTCATTGGCCAGCAGTGCCACCAGGCGGGCGTTCACATCCTTGAACACCAGGCCGTCAATGATGGAAAACGAAGTGTTCAGGATATTGCCCAGCACCCGGACCATGGCCTTGGTAACTTCCGGATCCCCCACCATTTTCCGGCGGAAGGTTTCAACATCGGCAACAAGAACCTCTATCTCATCCAAAGCCTGGACAAAGGTGCCGGTATGGGTGGAATAGATGTCTCCCTTGGTAAGTATGCCGAGGTTGAACTCTTTAGCTTCATAGCCGAGATACACCCGGGCCCGCCCCTTTTTTACGATAAAGATCCGGTTTTCACCAACCCCGGGCTGGCTGACAAAGGCTCCTTTGGGAAGGGTTCGCCTGACCAGGGATGCATGCAGGTCGGCAAATTCAGGGCGCTGGAGATGGTCAAGCAGGTTTTCTTTTAAAAATTTCATTGCTTCGGCCTTTTCTTTCCCGTGATATGATGCCGGGGGATGTTGTAATGATTGCCGCCGGCTGCCAGGTACACATATTCACACTACCACATATCAGGTATAATGGAACCTGTTTGTCAGCTGCCTGACGTTTTTCAGTTACAAAAATCGTGTTTAATCAACTGCCTGACGAAAATGCTCTAAAGCTGTTATTGGGTTCTTTATTTTAAAATTGGAGACAACTATGTCCAGGGTAAAAGGAAAAGAACGGAAATATGGAACAAATATATCCGGGAGCAGAATTAAGGAAGCCCGGAGCAGGAGGCAGATAGGCCAATCAGAACTCGTTGCCGCACTTGAGGTTGAGCACAGAATAAAGCTCCATCGTTCGGCATTAGGATTAATAGAACAGCAGAAACGCAGCGTAAGCGATATTGAGCTAGTCGCTATTTCCAAAGTGCTTGAGGTCAGCGTACAATGGCTCTTGTTTGGAGAAGAGAAAGACGTGTAAATAAGCCCAGCGCCCGGCATCCGATGGATTCACCGGATTAGGGGTGAGAAAATACCGCCCTTATTGTTTTACCTGCCGGGAATAAATCAAGGTAAGCAGGAAGATATGAGAATCCGCCTCCTGTCTGATCTTAAAAGCTATTGTCCAATTTGAAGGGTGCTTAAAACTTCAATCCCGGATTTTATAAAATGCGTCATTTGAAGAAAATGTCCTGGCAGAATGGATATAGCTCCGGGACATCTGTTCTATTGAATTCTTAATCTCCTCCCTGTTTTCATAGGTCTTTTTTATCCTGGCCGGAGAGCCTGTTACAAGGGAGTATGGGGGGATTATTGTTTTTTCCAGGACCACGGCGCCTGCGGCTATGATGGAGCACTTTCCGATAACGGCTTGGTTCATTACGATGGCGCCCATTCCGATCAGGCAGTTGTCCTCTATTGTGCATCCGTGGATGACGGATCTGTGGCCGACGGTGACGCTGTTGCCGATGCTCAGGGGTATATTTTCATCTGCATGAAGGGTGCACAGGTCCTGGATATTGGTTCCCTCGCCGATGCTGATCCTGTCCAGGTCACCCCTGATAACGGTTTGGAACCAGACAGAGGCGTGCGGGCTGATGCGGACATTGCCTATGATCTGGGCTGTGGGAGCGGTGAAAACCGATTCGTGGATCCGGGGACGGTGATTCTTATATGCATACAGGGTCATGGGTGTTCATCCAAAGATAGAGTCATCTTAATTCAAAACCGGGAAAATAATCGGCAAAGACAAGCTGCCTTTCCTTACGTGGGAAAAGATCCAGGGCCGTTTCTATGGGCAGCCGCTTCTTTTTTTTTGCCCTGGGCATCTGCCTGGCCAGCCTGCGGTCCAGTTCCGGAAACATGGTTGTCTGTATATATGTGATCATCTTCATTGTTTTCAATGGCCCTGTCTGTGAATCAGGACTTTATTTATACCCTTTGGATAAAAACAACAACAGATTTTTGCGGATCCGGATTCAGTCGGGGGGAACTGATTGTCCGGCGGATTTTATTCCCCCTTGACTGTGTATCGCAAATCTACTATTCGCTTATCCATGATGTTAATCCAGAGGGAGACACGCCATGGGGCTGCTTAATTTATTGATTGAAGATCCGGTTGCCTTTATTCTCATTGCCATACCGCTGATGTATGCCATTATTTTTCATGAGCTTGCTCACGGCTGGGTGGCCTGGCGCATGGGAGATCCCACGGCAAAGATGCTCGGCCGTCTCAGTCTTAACCCGCTCAAACACCTTGATCCTGTGGGTACCCTGATGCTCTTTGTTTTCGGCTTTGGCTGGGCAAAGCCGGTTCCGGTTGACTTCAGCCGTCTCCGCAGCAGGCGGACCGGAATGGTCCTGGTGGCCTCCGCTGGGATTATCGCCAATATGATACTGGCGTTTACAGCGCTCTTCCTGTACAGCCTGCTCTCCCTTTCCCAGTCGAGCCTGCCGGCGCAGCTCCTGTTTCATTTTGCAAGGATCAACATTATCCTGGCAGCGTTTAATCTGATACCGATACCGCCCCTTGACGGCTCAAAGATTCTTCTGGGCTTTGCGCCTCCCGGCATTCAGGCCCTTCTGCTGCGTCTTGAGCGGTTCGGATTTTTGATTATCATCGGGCTGCTTTTCTTTGGTGTGCTGGATCCGGTCATCCGCTTTTTTCAACTGATGATACTAGCCTTTATCAAGGTGCTGCTGCCCTGATTAAAAAGGGATACTGCAGCCGTTTCATTATTGATTCAGGCCCTATATAAATCTGATTTTTAATTTTAAAACAGGGTGTTGACCCTTATTCTGTAAAAAAGTATGATTAAATCACACTTTGCGGAGGATTATAAATGCAACAGGAAAAGGCCGAAAGAATTACAATTACTTTACCGCCGGATATGCTGGCCTCTATTAAAAATGAGGTGCGTTCAGGCTCCTATGGTTCAGTGAGTGAGCTGATAAGGGAGGCCATGAGATTATGGCAGAAAAGAGAAGACGAGCATAAAGCAAGACTCTCTTTGCTCCGGGAGCGTCTGGCCCATGCGGAAAAAAGCGGTGAACCCGTGCCGCTTGATGCTGCCTTTAAGACAATTGAGGCGCTGCATGAAAAACGGCTGGAAAAAGAAGCCTGATGAAAGTGTACAGGGTCTACCTGATGCCCGATGCCATCAAAGACCTTGAGCATATATATGAATATATTGCGGAGCAAAGCGGCTTCCCCGAAAGAGCCTGGGCTTACATTGAAAAACTTAAAATCAAGTGTCAGGAATTGGAAACCGCACCGGTCAGAGGACAGCGCCGCGAAGATTTGATAAAAGGTTTAAGAATTTATCCCCTTACTAAAAAAACAATAGCCGCGTTTGTTGTTGATGAGGTTCAAAATGAAGTCAGGATTTTGAATATATTCTATGGGGGCAGGGATTATGAAGCGCTTATGTCAGCATCAAGGGCCTGATGCTGTAAGTATTCACCAGTTTAAAAAGGGCTTATCTGCGTTAGGGTAGTATTTCTCGGTTCAGGGTTCGTTCTTCTCTTAGAAAATTGAAAGATTGTCGTGGGGGGTAAGGAAATAACTCATTAACAAGGGGGGCGGTATGAGAAAATCAGAACGGGCCTGCCAGATCTGGAGTGTTCTTGCCTGGGCTGCAAAACACAGGCAGACAATCACTTACGGGCAGCTGGCAAAACTGACCGGAGTGCCTGCGGTGGGGATCGGCAAATACCTGGATCCCATCCAGGCGTTTTGCAGGAAGGAGAAACTGCCGCCGCTGACCGTTCTTGCGGTGCGGTCGGATTCCGGGCTTCCGGGCCAGGGATATGACGGGGCAGGGGC
>JAKSAX010000232.1 GCA_022361395.1 Desulfobacterales bacterium
CATTTTGGAGCCTTTTCCCAAATCAATATGGTCTTTTGGAGAAGAGGTAAAAACTGGAAAAGTATTTTATTATAACGAGAATAGTTGTAGATAAACTTATAGCGTATGATTGATACAATTGGCTATATAATACATGCTCTTTGACAAATCGAACCGCAGGTTCACCACTGCTTTTCTCGCTGTGTCAAAAGCAATATCACCCGGGTCACATAGATTTGATAAATTTTTACACCTAGGGACTACCTGATCCGTTCTTTCTTCAGCAGCATGGCATATTCACCATTTTGGGCGGCAAGGGTTTTGTGGTCTCCCTGTTCCACAACCTTGCCCTGCTTGAGTACCAGGATATGGTCGCAATCCCTGACCGTGGACAACCTGTGGGCAATGATGATGGACAATCTTCCCTGCATCAGTTTGTTCATGGCGTCATGGACCTGGATTTCTGACTGGGAATCCATATAAGAGGTTGCCTCGTCAAAAATGATGAGATCCGGATCAAAGGCAAAGGCCCTGGCAATGCAGACCAGTTGCTTTTCCCCGGATGAGAGGGGCCGCCCCCCTTCGCTGAGCCGGGTGGAAAGACCCTGGAATTTTTCGTATAAGAATCCGCAGTTGGCCTTTTCCAGTGCAGTCTCAAGCCCCGGATCACTGGCTTTTTTATCCGTGCCTCTCTCTCCTGCAGGTGAGATATTCTCCCGGACCGTTCCTGAAAAGAGGATGGGGTCCTGCATGACCAGGGCGGTGTGACGGCGGATGTCCCTGATATCCATGGTGCCGTGCCCTAGATGGTTGATCAGTATCCTGCCGCTGTCCGGCCTGTAAAATCCCGTGATCAGGTTGATGATGGAGCTTTTTCCGGATCCGGTCTGCCCCACAATCCCCAGGGATTTGCCCTTTTCAAGGGAAAAGTTCACATTTTTGAGAACAGGGACTTTTTCAGTATAGGAAAAATTGATGTTTTTGAACTGAAGGTGATCGATCCGGGCCAGATGCGTCCGCCGGGCAGAGAGCCGCTGACCGGCTTTCGGGGTCTGGAGCACGGTGATGATCCGTTCTGCTGAGGCCAGTGCGTTCTGGAGAAGGTTGAATTTCTCGGACAACTCCCGCAGGGGTCTGAAAAACAGCTTCATATATGTGAGAAAGGCCACCAGCTGGCCCAGGGTAAGGCTTTTATCTGCCACGGAAAAACTGCCGGCCCAGATGATCACTGCAGTGCACAGCACCCCCAGGAATCCGATAAAGGGCATGAACACGGCAAAGATACTGATCTGGGACATGGCTGCCTTGAAGTGGGCCTTGTTAAGCCGGGCAAATTCTCGGATAAACCGCTGCCGGGCAGAGGTGGTCTGGA
Source organism: Desulfobacterales bacterium (assembly GCA_022361395.1). GTDB lineage: Bacteria > Desulfobacterota > Desulfobacteria > Desulfobacterales > Desulfobacteraceae > Desulfobacter. Next base: position 1,352 of record JAKSAX010000232.1, read on the forward strand.
TGACCTTGATGCCGGTGATTCCCTCTGAAAACCTGTGGTTGATCTCTGCAATTTTCTGGCGGATGGTTCTGAACACCCGGCGCAGCAGTTTTGAAAAACAGGCAATGCTCAGGATTATCACCGGGATAATGGTGGCCAGGTACAGCGCCAGGTTGGCGTTGATGGTGAACAGGATTACAAAGATACCGGCCATGAGGATAAGATCCTTGAAGATAAACACCAGGATATTGGTGAACATCTCGTTCATATTCTCAATATCCCCTGCCACCCTGGCCACAAGCCGTCCTGATGCATTTTTATCATAGTAGGAAACCGGCAGGTCAGTCATATGGGAAAAGAGAACGCATCTCAGGTTGAGAATGATCTTCTGTCCGCTGTACTCCATGAACATGGTCTGGCAGAAATCAAGGATAAAACCGCCGATGATCACGATACCGAATAAGAGGCAGAAACTTGAAAACCGTGTGATTTCAAATCCGAGCATCCTGATGCCTTCGGTGTCTCCCGCAGGCAGGATAAATCCGTCAATGGCCTTTTGGGTGAGCAGGGGCAGCAGCAGCTCAAAGCCTGTGACAAGGGATACCAGAAGGGTGGTGAGCCCCAGCATCCAGGCATAAGGCCTGACGTAGGGAACCAGGCCTTTGGCCAGTGCCAGGTCAGCCAGGGTGACTTTTTTCTCTTCAGAGGAGGGAAAGGTGTCAGACATTGGCCACCTCCTCAAACTGCTGGACCCTGAAGGATTCCCTGTAAAATTCGTTGGTCTCCTTTAACCGGTCGTGGCTTCCCCGGGCAACGATTTTTCCCCTGTCCAGAATATAGATCCTGTCACAGGCTGCCAGGGCGGACAGGCGGTGGGAGATCATGATCATTGTGGCATCCGGGTTCATGGTGTTGATGCCGCGGATGATATGTTGTGCGGTCTGGGTGTCCAGCTGGCTGACCGGGTCATCCAGGAGGATAACGGGTTTGGCCGTGATCAGGGTCCTGGCCAGGGCCACCCGCTGCTTCTGTCCCCCTGAGAGGGTAACCCCGCGTTCGCCCACAACAGTGGCAAATCCCTCCGGCATGTCTGCAATGGTCTCTTCCAGGTCGCAGAGCCTGGTAACCTCTTCTAACTGCTGTTTGCCGGCGCTCTGGCCCATGAGGATGTTTTCCTCAAGGGTTCCGGAAAAGAGAAAGGGCTCCTGGGGCATGAGGGCAATGTGCCGGCGTAGAAATTCCGGGTCCAGGTTTTTCAGGCCGTGGCCGTCCAGGGCCACTGTCCCCGAGTCCGGGTCGTACAGCCTTGGGATCAGCTGGAGCAGGCTGGTCTTTCCTGAGCCGGGGGGGCCAGTAATACCGATGCGCATGCCCGGATCAATGTCCAGGCTTATGCCGGACAAGACCGGTATTTTTTTGTCATAGGAAAAATCGACCCGGTCAAATTTGATCTGCCCGGTTACCCGGGCCGGGGTTTCCGGTGTCCCGGGCGGGGAAATATCCGGGCGTGCATCAAGCAGGGCCTGGATCCGCTTCAGGGAGGCCAGGCCACGCTGGAACAGGTTGGTCATCCATCCTATGGCAATAACGGGCCAGGCCAGGATGCCGAGATACTGAAGAAAGGCCACCAGCTCCCCGGGGGTCAGTGTTTTGTTCATGACCAGGAACCCGCCGTAAAAGATGATGATCAGGGTGGATATATTAAAGAAAAAACCGAGCATGGGCCGGAGCAGGGCGTTGACAAAGGCGCGCTTCAGGTTCTTTTTGAAATAGGTGTGGGCAGCCCCTTCGACTTTTTTCCGGATCACCGGTTCAAAGTTGAACACCTTGATCACCCGGATGCCGAAAAATCCCTCCCTGATCTGTTCCGTGAGCACGGAAAAAGCCTCCTGGGCGGTTCTGTGGAAAATATGCATTTTTTTGCCCAGGACCTTTGTGGCCAGCACCAGAAACGGCATGGGAATCAGGGTCAGGGCCGTGAGTTTGGGATTTGTCCATACCATGATGGCGATGCAGGTCCCGCCCAGGAGTACGGTGTCCACCATGACAATGAGGCCGAAGCCGAATGCCATGCGGACATGGTTGATGTCCGAGGTGGCATGGGCCATGATATCCCCGGTTTTTGTCTTGTCATAGTAGGCCATGTCCAGGGAAAGCACATGGGTGTACAGGTCATCCCGAATGCCCCGTTCCAGGTCCCTGGCAGATCCCATGAGCATCATGCGCCAGCCGTAGCGCAGCACAGCCATGAAAATGCCGAGTCCTGTAATGAACAGGCATTGTTCCATGAGAACCTGGCGGTCCAGATTTGATGCGGCAAGGGTATCCACTGCATTCTTTATAATCTGGGGAACCACCAGCTGGGCCAGGTCCACCACGATCATGCATAAAAGGCCCAGCAGTATTTTTCCGAAATTTTTTTTAAAGTAGGGAAGGATGAGTTTCAAGCACCGGCTCCTGAACAGATACAAGATGATTAATGAAAACATTCAACAGGGCAAAAGATAAGACATTGTTTCAGGAATTTCAATGGAG
>JAKSAX010000453.1 GCA_022361395.1 Desulfobacterales bacterium
CCTATCCCATCATCGTCAAGGTCTTTCTCACGGGCAAGGTGGGGGTGGCCATCATCATCAGCGTTCTTATCGGCCGCATCCTGGAGCGGTGCGGGTTCACCGACGCCCTCATGCGTCTGCTGCTGCCCATCACCCGGCTCATCAAGGTCAACTCCAGTGTGCTCATCCCCTCTGTTTACAATATCCTGGGGGATATCAACGCCGCCGGCCGCATTGCCGGTCCCATCCTGGTCAAGGCAGGGGCCACCAAGGATGAGCAGAAGATCGCCATCTGCACCATGGTCCAGTCCCAGCAGTCCTTTTCCACCTTTATGTTCTCCATAATCGCGCTCACCGCCATTAAGGCAAAGGTGTTTCTCATCATCCTGTTGTCGGTATTTGCTCCCCTGGTCATTGTGCCGGCCCTGCTGAGGCTCGTGCTCTGGCGGGACACAAGGGCCGTGCCCCTGGAGGAGATGCCCACCTTTACCCCGGACACCGGGGTGCTGCCCACCATCTTCGGGGCGGCCCGGGAAGGGGCCGAGCTGCTCTTCCTGCTCATCATCCCGGCTGTGGGTGTCATCTTTGCCATGATCGGTGCCCTGGAGTATGTCGGCATATGGAAACCCATTGAGAGCGGTCTCACATCCCTGCTCTCCGCCCTGTCCATTGATCCCAAAACCGGTATTGTCTCCATGCTGGCCTCACCCACCCTGGCCACGGCCCAGCTCAAGGACATCGCCACCACCCTGTCACCGGAACTGGTCATCGGCTCCGTGGTCCTGGCTGCCTCAGGCTTTCCCCTGTCCGTGATCTTCGGCCAGATCCCTGCCATCTGGTCAGATGCCACGGATCTCACCCATTTCGAGGCCATGGGCGCAGCGGTCCTCGGTGCGGTGATGCGGCTGCTCACCGCCGGACTCGTGGCCACCTTTCTGACCAAACTGCTCCTGTAACAGGAAACACATAAAGGCAATCGAGGAGGAGGGCTTGCGCCCTCCGTCCTCCCCACCACCAGCCCTGCGGTTCCGTACACCTCTGTTCGCGCATTATTTCTATAGCAGTTCTCAAAATCCCAAGATATCAGGCAACTTAACCCCGGCGAACCACGGGTGTTCAGGCATGTGGCGGGAAGGGGCGGAATGGCGTGAGAAATGCCGGTGTCATGGACTGTAAACCGGTATTTCTCCGCTTCGGAACCGGTCAGGACGACCGGTGGAGATTTAATGAAGTCCCCTTCCCGTCACATGCCTCTTCCCTGCCGGCAAACCTTTCTTAAATAAACACTTGTAAAAAATGTAACGGCGTTCTATTTTGTTCAAAACTAAAAGTATAACGTTGTTACAAAATTTACAACAGGAGACAATAATGAACACCCCCAAAGGAAAAAACCCGGTCGAGAGCAGAAAAAAGGTCATCCGGGCTGCCACGGCCATTATCCGCGAAAAAGGGATTGGGGCCCTTTCCATGCGGGCCCTTGCCGGGGAATCAAAACTGGCCCTGCGGACGCTGTATAACCTTTACGAAAACAAGGAAAACGTCATCATCGCGGTATTTGAGCAAGGCACACGGGTTATTGAAGATGCAACAGTCTCGCTCCAGAAGGAAATGGAAGGCGGTCCCTGGAAAACCGCCTATTACGAGGAATGGATCGGGGCCATCGAACCTATATTCCTGGAGAACCAGGCCCTGCTCAAGCCATCTGTCATAGCGGGGTTTTCCCTGGGATATCCCTGTTCCGAAAAACTGACCGAAATACACAACAGGCGGATCCGGATGGTGAGAAGAACCCTGGAAATGGCTGCTGACAGGGATCTGATCCGGCCGGATCTTGACCTGGCAGTCTGCGCGGACCTGGCCTATCACAACTATTTCAACGTGGTGCTCCGGTGGGCCAGGGGAGAGATCGACGACAGGGGGCTTGTGGTGTGCGGTCGGTATGCCGTGCTTGCCATTTTGCACACATTGATCAATGAGCCTGACCGGCGGGAAAATACAATAAACCTTCTGCGGGAGTTGAAGGTCGAAGGGGGGAACCGTGAAAGCCGTTAAAATTCTTCTGGTTGTGCTGGCGGGCGTAGGAATTACAGGGGCAGCGGGATTTTATTTCTTTTTCCGGGCGGCCGTGCCTGAATATAATGGGACGATACACCTTAAGGGGCTGAAGGAAGAGGTGGAGGTCAGGACGGATGACCACGGGGTACCCCATATTTTTGCCCAAAACAGGGAAGACCTCTACTTTGCCCAGGGATATATTGTTGCCCGGGAACGGATGTTCCAGATGGACATGACCCGGCTGGCCGGCAGGGGGGAACTCTCATCCGTGTTTGGGGAACGGACCCTGGAAAAGGACAGGTTCCTGAAAACCGTGGGCTTCTATCGGCACGCCGTCAAAAGCTATCCCTCCCTGCTGCCGGAAACCAGGGAGGCGATTGAGGCATTCACCCGGGGGGTGAACAAATACCTGGATACTGTCGAGGTACTGCCCCGGGAGTATTTTTTCCTGAAAACCCGGCCCCGGCCCTGGGCCCCGGAGGATTCCGTGGCATGCGCCATGCTGATGTCCTACAGCCTGACCCGTTCCAAAAAAGTGGACCTGCTCATGACCAAACTCCTTGACCAGGCCGGGCCGGAGCTGTTTGAAATGATTTTACCCTCATATCCTGACTTTGCCCCCACACTGACCGGGAAGGGAACCGGTCAGGCCTCCGGAGACCTGACTTGGACGGGAAAGGCCGCGGCAGGGACAGGGACCATGGACCTGGATTTTCCCTATCCCATGGATATCGCAGCCAGCAACTGGATGCTCTTTTCCGGGGCCATGACCCAATCCGGCAAGGCGCTCTTTGCAGGCAGCCCGGACCTCTCCCCCACCCTGCCCGCACTTTTCTACCTCATGCGCCTCAAGGGCGGGGATATTGACGCTGCGGGCGGTGTGCTGCCCGGGGTCCCGGGGATGGGGCCGCTGGGGTTTAACGGCCATTTCGCATACAGCGCGGTCAACGGCCGGGGTGACGAACTGGATTACTTCATTGAAAAGATCAATCCGGATAACCCGGACCAGTATTTAACCGAAGACGGTTACAGGGATTTCAGGATCATTGAAGAGACCCTGCATGTTAAATCCGGGGACAAAATCGACACCCGCCCCTTGAAAGTCCGGATCTCCCGCCACGGCCCCATGATATCGGATGTCCTGCCCGATGCCCCGGCCGGCTGCGCCATGCAGTGGTCTGCCCTGGACCTGCCCGCCGGGGATATAGACGGCTTGATTCAGCTGACCCGGGCGGAGAACTTTGATCAGTTCCGGAAGGCGCTCAGCCGGGTGAGGACCATCAACCTGAATATCGGTTATGCGGACAGGGAGGGAAATATCGGCTGGCAGTTCACGGCGGCGCCGCCCCTGCGGAAATCCGGAAAAGGCTCGGTGGCCCGTCCCGGCTGGACCGGGGAATACGACTGGACCGGTTTTGTGCCCTTTGAAGATCTCCCCTTTGACTACAATCCGGGCAGCGGGTATGTGGCTTCCTTCAACAACGATCCCGGCGGGGTTTCCTATCATCTCACCAACTTTTACCTGTTTGAACGGGCCATCCGCTTTAAAGAAATCATGGAAAAACAGGCAGACAAACCCATTGATTTTCACCGGCTCAGGGAATTGCAGCTGGATACTGGTTCGACTGTGGCACAACGATGGGCCCCCATGGTGGTTGCGGCCTGCAGAAAAGATCCGGATCTCGCTCCGGCAGTTAAGCTCCTGTCCGGCTGGGATTATAAAATTGAAACGGACAGCAGCGCAGCCACCCTGTTCAATTACTTCTATCTGGAAATGACCGGTGAAACCCTTGTGGACGAGGTTGGTGAAGAATTGTGGAAAAAGGGGTTACGCAGGGAGTACCTCTATTACATCCCGGATCTTCTGCTCAGCCGTATTGCCATGGAAACGGACCATCCCCTTTATGACGACCGGCGCACCCCGCAGTTAAAGGAGAACCGTGACGATATTATCCGCCGTGCAGCCGGAAAGACGCTGGATTTTCTTTCCGCCGGCCACGGAGACGCCCCCGGGGACTGGCAATGGGGACAGGTGCACCAGATGGCCTTTGATCACCCCCTGGGCGGCAAACTGCCCTTCCTGAACCTGGATCCGGTTCCCACCCACGGGTCCCACCACACCATCAACTCCGGTTTCTGGAATCCGGATAAGCCCTTTTCCATGAGTTCAGGGGGCGTGATCCGGATGATGGTGGATTTCTCCGACATTGAACGCTCAACCTTTATCAGCCCGCCCGGGCAGTCCGGCCATTACCTGAGCCCGTTTTATGATGACCTGGCCGAGACCTGGGCATCAGGAGGCCAGATCCCGATGCATTTCCTGACAGGCCGGGACCTGCCCAACCTTTTAGCCCTGCTGCCGTAAGTACACCGGGCCTGGCAGCAGACCCGGCGTAAAAAACAAAACCCCCGGCCATTTCCAAACAGCCGGGGGTTTTGCTTTTCTTGCTTTTCCAGCGTTTCTCGCTGCTCTCGCTAAAGAATAATATTCAAAATCCGCCGCAGTGGCTCAGCAGCTCCCCACAGCAGCTGATCTCCAACGGAAAAAGCGGTCAGGAAATCATCGCCAAGGTTCATCTTCCGGATCCGGCCCACAGGCACGGTCAGGGTGCCGGTAACCTTGGCCGGGGTCAGGTCCCTGACGGTATCCTCTTTTGTATTGGGAACCACAGAGACCCAGTCATTGTTTTCCGCCAGGGCTGCGCTGATATCATCCAGGGGAACATCCTGTTTCAGTTTGATGGTAAAGGCCTGGGAGTGGCAGCGCATGGAACCGATGCGGACACATTGGCCGTCAATGGGTACCGGGTTGTCTGAACGGCCCAGGATCTTGTTGGTCTCCACGTAGCCCTTCCACTCTTCCCGGGTTTGGCCGTTGTCCATGGCCCTGTCGATCCAGGGAATCAGGCTTGCGCCAAGGGGCACGGCCCAGTTGTCCACGGGGAATCCGCCGGACCGGATGGTATCGGTGACCTTGCGGTCCAGGTCAAGGATGGCTGAGGCAGGGTCATCCAGGATGGGGGCGGCCTGATCCCCTATGTATCTCATCTGGGACACCAGTTCGGACATATTTTTTGCACCGGCACCGGAGGCGGCCTGATAGGTCATGGACGTCAGCCATTCCACCATGTTGTTTTGGAACAACCCGCCAAGGGCCATGAGCATCAGGGACACCGTGCAATTGCCCCCGATGTAATTTTTTATTCCCCTTGCCAGTCCTTCTTCGATGACGGAGAGGTTTACCGGATCCAGAACGATAATACTCTGGTCATCCATCCTCAGGGTGGAGGCCGCATCAATCCAATAGCCTTTCCAGTCCCGCTCTTCAAGCCTGGGACGGACAGCCTCGGTATAGGACCCGCCCTGGCAGGAAAGCACGATATCCATCTCCATGAGGGTGTCGATATCATGGGCATCAATCAGGGCAGGCACGTCCTTGCCCACATCAGGTGCCTTCTGGCCGGCCTGGGAGGTGGTAAAGAAGACCGGGGTAAACTTATCAAAATCATTTTCCGCCATCATTCTTTCCATCAGCACGGATCCAACCATGCCCCGCCATCCGACCATTCCTACTTTTTTCATCTTCCTTTCCTCCAGAGCCAATAAGGATAATTTGAGTTAAAACTTATTACATACCTGTTTTTTTAAAAAGATACCATAGGCTATTTGAAAAATAAACGTTCTTCAACCGGAATTGCCCCTCCCGCGTCCTATATAAATCCCCTGGCAGCAGCAGCGGCCTGATCCTGGAATATTGCCATGGCGGTTTTCATGGACCGGAACCCCAGTTTCTCATAAAACCCCTCTTTACCCGGGTTTGAATACAGGATGATTTTTTTATGCCCCCGGGACAACTCCATCAGCCTTTTCATAATTCCCTTTCCGATACCGGTTCCCTGGCATTCCGGGTGGACGACCACATCACAGATATAGGCACAGTCGACCCCGTCTGCAAGCGCCCGGCCCGCCCCTATGAGCTGCCCTCCCCTGAAGGCAAAGCACGTATACCTGCTGTTGCCGAAAACCGTGCGCAGATCTTCAGGCTTTTTATCTCCCAGCGGTGCAATTTTATATAGATGTGACACCGTGTTCCAGTCTATGTTTTCCAGGTCAAATTTCCATTCCGCCTTCATTGTCTGCTCCTTTCTCTCTGCGGTTCCGGCACCCGGGACGGTTATCCGGCCCCCATCCCATTCCCCCTGGCAAATGAAACTTCCATCCGGTCCCGGTCCGGTATCAAAAAAAATGACTATGCCGCAACATTGTTTTATCCATATTCATATTTATAATTTAAAGAAGCAACATAATTTTAAAAAGCCCATATTGATTGCAGAACGGCGGCAAGTGACACACCTGCCCCGCAAATCCGGACCAAAGACCGCTGGCCGGATGCACCCGGTTCGTCCGATAAACTATAGTTACCCAGGAGTCCCCATGGACAAAAAACCAGTCACAGATGTCCCTTTCCTTTTAGAGATCTCTGTACTTATATGTATCTTTCTATTTTCCGGATCTCCGGTGCTCAGTATGAAACTGAGCGACTTGCCGGGGATTGAATTCAAAGGCATTAAGATCCAGGCAGCAGAACCGAATCCGGAAAGAGACTTTGACGTAGAGATCGTGGACGGGGATACTGCCGTAAAAAAGATAAAACAGAGTATTGAACTGATTTATAAAAAATCCCCTGACCTGGCCCGGATCATTGACACCATCAGGCAGCAGGGAGAGGTCTATATTGTTTATAATCCCAACTACCCCACCAGGGAGCAGGATTTTTCCATGGTCAGGGTGGCGCTGTTCCTTCCCTTTTACTTCAGCGACCTGCCCCGGAATGCAAAGCGCCCCCTCCCGATTATCGTATCCCGGCACGGCATTAAATGGCCCATGGAGGAACTGGCTGCGATTATTGTCCACGAACTGGCCGGTCATGGAAATCAATATCTCAAGGGGATGACCGACACGGTCAGGTCCAGGGAGCTGGAGTGCGATGCCTGGCTTCTTGAGGAGCATGCCTACCAGCAGTTCGGCCTGGATAAATCCACAAAAAAAATGATAGATTTCCGCAAACAGATCAGCGGTTATAAGGGCAGGTCAGGACATTGCACCGCATTCCTGAACTACCTGCGCAAATCACACCCGGACAAGATGGCGCTCTATGAGCGGCTGAACCCGGATGTTCCCGAACTTAGACGGCTCCTGTCAAAGTTCATCTCCCACCTGCACAAATCCGGGGCCAATAAAAAGGCGCTTAAGGCCAAGGCGGAATTTATCGAATCCAGGCTTGCCCGGCTGGAAGAGAGCGGTTCCCCTAAAAAGCTGTTCAGCACCGGCATTTATCTGATTGAAGGGGCAGGATATAAACAAAACCCTGATCGCGGCATCAGGCTGATCCAGAAAGCCGCTGCCCTGAACCACCTGAAGGCCCAGTATTACCTGGCCATGATCTATTCCTCCGGAAAAGGGGTAGCCAGGGATAATTCCAAGGCTTACTTCTGGGTTTCCGTTGCAGCAAAGCATGCAGATCCGGAGCACCGGGAATCCATCCGGGCAAAACAGAGCCAGCTTGCAAAGAATCTAAACAGGGCCACCAGGATCTCCATTGATAAAAAGGTAAAGAAATGGAAAAAAGGACAGCAGTACGACTCCTGATCCTGGCCGCCCTCTTACTCATTTTATTTTGACAAACAGGCCTGTGTGTGATTTAGCAAGGCTTTATAGATTGCGTTTCACCTTCAACCCGGAGTACTGACCTATGAAGCTGAGCAGCCGCCTGACAGGCACCAGGCTTAAGCCCCACACCGCTGACATATCCTGGCGGCAGACCACCAATTTTGCCGCAGCCGTTTTAGACCGCACCCCTGTTTATTTTGATGATACGGGAGAGGCCGGGCTTGTGGCGCCGCCCACCTTTCCCGTGGCCGTGACCTGGCCGGTGCTGAGCCGCCTTGGTGAATTTATCGATTCAGATGAGTTCCCCCTGGATGTGCTGCTGACCCAGGTTCACTATACCGAGCACCTGATCATCCACCGGCTGGTCCGGCCGGAAGACCGCCTTACCCTGGATGGGGAAATCGCCGCTATCCTTCCCCACAGGGCCGGTACCCATGCCGTGATAAAACTCACGGCAACGGACAAAACAGGACACCCCGTGTTCACCGAATATATCGGTGCCATGCTCAGGGGTGTGGAATGCCGGGGAGAGGCGGGACGGGATGCCCTGCCTGCTCTGCCTGAATTTGACCCTGATGCCGCACCAGCCTGGACATCACCCCAGGCCATAGATCCGCTGGCCCCTTATATCTATGACGGGTGTACGGATGTTGAGTTTCCCATACACACCTCGCCGCGGTTTGCCGCCCGGGTCGGGCTTCCCGGCATTATACTCCAGGGAACGGCCACCCTGGCCTATGCGGTCCGGGATATGGTGGCCCATGAAGCCGGGAACGATCCGGCTGCCGTAAAAGAGATTGCCTGCTCCTTCACAGGCATGGTCATGCCGGGCTCGGATATTGAGATCTGCTGCCTGGGTTCCCGGCGGGAGGAAAACCATACCCACCTGTTCTTCGAAGTCATCAATGCAAAAAATGAAAAAGCCATCCGCAACGGATATATGAAAATCGAAAGGAACCAGTCATGACATCACCCGAACGCCTGGCCAGACTTAACGAGTATATTGACAAATGGGCACGGATCCGGCCGGATAAGGTGGCCATGGTTCAGCACGAAGACAATAAGGCGATTACCTATAAGAAGTTCAACACCCTGATCGACTTCTTTGCCTTAAGGCTCCTGGACATGGGCATCAGACACGGGGACCGGGTGGCCACCCAGCTTGTGCTGGTGCCGGAACATATGATTCTCATATATGCCTGCTTCAAGATCGGCGCCATCTTTGCCCCCCTGGATGTCCGGCTCACCGAGGCCGAGGTGGTAAGGGATATAAACAAAATCCGGCCCAAGGCCTTTTTCTTCCTCGGCAATACCCCTGTCCGGGATTTCAGGAAGGCCGGGGAAGCGGTTCGCAACGGCTGCCCTTCAGTGGATCACCTGGTCCAGTTCACCCCGGATCCCGAACCGGGAGAGCTTCTGGACGGTGCCGTGGCCATAACGGAGATGATGGATAAAAAACGGCTGATCTGGCTCAAAGTCAAGGATATGGTCCTGGGACGGCTGGCCAAATCCTATGCCGGGACAGACACCCGCACCCCCTGTCTGATCATTTACACCACAGGGACAACAGGGGAGCCGAAACCGGCAGTGCTCTGCCACGAAAACATTATTATCCAGAACCAGATCCTGGCACGGGGATTCGGCAGCCCTGAAGAAGATGAAGACTTCATCTGCCTGGTCAACCTGCCCCCCTCCCATGTGGGCTGTGTAACGGAAACCTTCATGACCACCCTGTATCTTGGGGGCAAGGCAGTGCTTCTGAGAATATTTGACGCCAAATTAACACTGGAAGCCATCCAGACCCATAAGGTCACGGCCCTGGGCCAGATCCCCACCATGTTCAGGATGCTGTGGAATCTGCCGGATTATGACACCTACGACCTGTCCAGCCTGGAATTTGTGGCCTATGGCGGCTCTTCCGTGGACACGGGATTTCTCAAACGCATGGCAGCCATGGCCCCCAAGTTCGGCACCGGCATCGGCATGACTGAAAACGCCGGTTTCGGCACCTTTACCCCGCCCGGTATTCCCATTGAGGAGATGGTGGGACAGGTGGGTCAGCCCTTTGACGACCTGGCACGGGTCAGTATCCGGACCCCTATGAACGCAGACGGCAGTGCGGGAAAAGAGGTGGGGGACAATGAGGTGGGAGAGATCTGCTATCACCCGCCCATTGTCTTCCTGGGTTATTATGACCAGCCCGAAGCCACGACCTCTGCCATTTCCTCTGAAGGCATCCTCTATACCGGGGATATGGGGTATTTCAAACCCATGGACGGTTACAAGGCCCTTTATCTTTCCGGGCGGAAGAAATTTGTGATCAAGCAGAAAGGGTACAATGTATTTCCGGGAGAAGTGGAAGAGCATATAGCAGGGCTTTCCGGCGTGGAAACCGCCGAGGTCATCGGCATGAAGCATATCCTGTTTGATGAGGGGATCTTTGCCTTTGTCCGGCCTGAACCGGGCAGCAGGCTGACGCCGGAGGATGTTGCGGCCCACTGCAAATCCATTGCCGCCTATAAGCGGCCGGCCCATGTGGCAATCTGGCCTGCTGATGAAGAATTTCCCCTGACACGGTCCACCAAGGTGGATAAAATCGGGCTTATGAAAAAAGCAGAAGTCATTGTGGAGGATCTCAGGTCCCGGGGGCTCTGGGATGCAGGGCAGGCCTAACAGCCGCCGGTAAGATCAGGCTGCCGCGGCCATGGATGCGGGGTCCAGGCAGGCAGAGAAGGACAGGGCCAGGCTGTCCGCGGTAATATCAGGCAGAAACCGGTTCAGGCCGGAAACAAAATCTTCATGGGAACGGCCATTCCGGTATTCAGGTTCCCGGGGGGGATGCCTCAAGTAAGCAGCCATCTTTTCCAGGTCCGGCGTGACAAGGATGGCTGCGGAATAATAGGCAATCCCCTTTGTCCGGTAGAAGCATGAGCCGCCGATTTTGCGGTTTTCCATAACCAGGTCCGAAATCCCGTCCTGATAAACCCCCGGCAGCCCGATTTCCCTGAACCCACGGATCAGCCACGCGCTGCTCAGGTTGAACAGGGTCTGGATACCGCCGAACCCGCCTGCCGGAAATGCAATGGAGATGATGAGGTTTCCCGGGTCCAGAAAGACGGAGCAGCCCCCGCCCATGCGGCGGTAAACCGGAACCCGGTCTTTCCTGACCTTTGACAGACGGATCTCCCGGGCAAGGTCACTGCCCCGCCCTGCCACAACCGCCTCCCTGTCAAAGGGATATACCCGGGATACAGGGACCTGTGAGGCTTTGACAGAGTCGAGCAGCCCCCTGTCAAAATGATACTCCCGGATCCGGATGCCGGAGGAAACGGGGGCAGTCCCTGTCATGAGCCCCCCTGCTTCATCATGTGAACCGATCCGGATTCAGCCATTTCAGCGGCCTCCATCAGGGATTCGGAAAACGTGGGATGGGGATGGATGGTAACGATAAGATCTTCCAGGCAGGCGCCCATTTCAATGGCCAGGGTGGCTTCGGCCACCAGTTCCGATGCATGCTCCCCCACAATCCCCACCCCGAGGATCACCCCGGTCTCCGGCTGGGCAAGCACCTTGACAAACCCCTGGGTCTTACCTGAACTTCTGGCGCGGCCCAGGGCGGTCAGGGGGAATTTTCCCACATCCACCGGAATCCCTTTGGACTGGGCGCCGGTCTCGGTCAGGCCGGTCCAGGCAACCTCCGGCCGGGTAAAGAGCACGGCAGGCACGGCAACATTATCAAAGGCCGAGGGCCTGCCGTAGATCACCTCCACAGCCACCTTTCCTTCCCTGGCGGCCTTATGGGCCAGGGCAGGACCTGAGGCCACATCCCCTATGGCAAAGATGTGCGGCACTTCCGTGCGGCAGCTCTCATCCGTTGGAATCAGCCCCCCGGCATCTGTTTCCAGGCCAATGGCCTCAAGTCCCAGGTCCGAGGTATTGGGATGCCTTCCGGTGGCGGCAAGCACCCTTGAAAAGTTCTGCTGGAAACTCTCTTTTCCATCTTCAATGGTAACCCTGAACCCGGTTTTCCCCGGTTCGACAGCCGTTACCCTGGCACTGGTGTGTATGGCATCAAACTCCTTCTCACATTGTTTCACCACCACCCGGACCAGATCCTTGTCCGCTCCTGTGAGCAGGGATTCACTGAACTCCACCAGGGTTATCCGGCTGCCAAGCCCGGCGTAAGCCTGGCCGATCTCAAGCCCGATATACCCGCCGCCGATAACCAGGAGGCTTTCGGGAATCTCCGGCAGGCCCAGTGCTTGGGCCGACGTCCACACGGAAGATTCCGGGGCAGTCCCGTTATCTTCACCTTCCCTTACCAATCCCCGGGGCAGTTCATTTATCCCTGATCCCGTGGCAATAACCGCATGGTTGAAACGGACAATGGTATTTGCCCCGTCCACATAGGCCCTGTGACTGTCCAGGAAACGGGCATGACCATGGATCCGTTCGATATCCCGGTTTTCCACAAGGGAGGAGATACCTGAGGATAACACCTTTACCACTTTAAGCACATGGCGCCGGAGCTTGGCCACGTCAAATGAAATCCCGTCGTGAACCAGCCCCATGCTTTTGGCGGCATTGACATTCTGTGCCAGGCCGACAGCATGGATCAGGGTTTTGGAGGGGATACAGCCTTCGGTGAGGCAGACGCCGCCAAGGTCGGGCCTGGATTCCACCAATACCACCTCTTTCCCAAGGTCAGCAGCATGGATGGCAGCCGTATATCCGCCCGGCCCGCCCCCGATAACCAGCACATCAGTTTCCAGAATCATTTCACCCACAACCATGGTCTCACTCCTTTTTCTTAAAGTATCCGGACCTGATCCGGCCCGCCGGGTCAGATTTGACTCATAAAGTCCAGGCTGTCTTCCAGCATTATCCTGATATCCTTGACAAAGGCGGCGGCCTGGGCACCGTCCGCCACCCTGTGGTCAAAACAGAGGGTGAGCGGAAGCATCTTCCGGATTTTTATCTCATCATCACGGACCACCGGCTTTTTCTCCACCCGGCCAAGCCCGAGAATTGCGGTTTCCGGTGAGTTGATAATCGGAAAGACATGGGTTCCGCCTATGGCGCCGACGTTGGTAATGGTAAAGGTTCCCCGGGTCAGTTCAGACACGGAGATCTCCCCCTCCCTTGCCCGTTCTGCCAGATGACGGATCCGGTATCCCACCCCGGCAAGGCTCTGCCGGTCCGCATCATGGATCACCGGCACCATCAGGCCCCTGGGGGTGTCTGCGGCAAATCCGATGTGGTAGAATCTCTTGTACAGGATCTCATTGGCAGCCAGATCCACACTGGCGTTGAACATGGGATAGTCTTTCAGCTTTGCGGCCACTGCCTTGACAACAAAGGCAAGGAGAGTCAGCTTGCCCTTATGACGCTTATTGTACGCCTCCCTGCTCCCCTCTATTTCGGTTACATCGATCTCATCCATATGGGCAACATGGGGAATAAGCAGGCTGGATGATGTCATTTTAACGGCCACCTTTTTACGGAGGGAACGGATGGGCAGGCGCTCCACCGGGCCGTCGGGCTCCGGCAGCTCCGGTATTTCCAGAAACGGGATAGAGGTGTCAGGGGCGGCGCCCGTGAGAACTGCTTTCACTTCCCGGTCTTCCGGTTCTGCAGCAGTTACCGTGCCCCCGACAGCCCTGCCGCCAAAGGCTTCTAGATCTTCCGGCGTCACGCGGCCGCCGGGTCCGGAACCTTGTACCTCCCGGATATCAATACCCATTTCCCGGGCCAGCCGCCGGGTGGCCGGGGCGGCAATCACCCTTTTGGCGGAAGGGCTTCCGGAATCCGGGGGCCGGGGTGCAGGAGGTTCAGGAGCCTCCCTGGGAACAGGGCCGGCTTTTTCCACGGCCTGTTCTCCGCTGCCGTCATCAATCACCACAAATACAAACCCCACCTCTATCGTTTCGCCGGGTTCGGCATTGAGTGCCGCAATTGTCCCGGTACGCGGGGAGGGGATGGTCACGGCAGCCTTGTCGGTTTCCATTTCGCAGAGGGGATCGTCCTCCTTAATTGAATCCCCCACTGCCACATGCCACTGAAGAAGTTCGCCCTCGTGGATGCCCTCTCCCAGATCAGGTAATTTGAATTCAAACATAGGATTCTCCTAAAATTCCAGGGTTTCCCGGATGGCCCGGACAATTTTTTCCTTTGACGGCATGTACATCTGCTCCCTTGCAAAGAGGGGAACCACCACATCGTACATGGTCACCCGCCTGACCGGGGCCTCCAGGTACATCAGGGCCTCATCATTGATCACCGCTATAATTTCACTGGCCGGGCCAAAGGACTGCTGGGCCTCCTGGATCACCACACAGCGGCCGGTCTTTTTCACGGAGTTGATAATGGTGTGCACATCCATGGGGGAGATGGTCAGCAGGTCAATGATCTCCGGTTTAAACTCCCGGTCGGCCCGGATCATGTCGCAGGCCTTCAGGGTATCCCGCATCATGGCCCCCCAGGATATAACGGTGATATCCTCCCCGGCCTCAAGAAGTTCAGCCTTCCCGATTGAAAAATCGCCATGTACAAGGGGTTCCTTGAAAGAGCGGTAGGAGCGCTTGGGCTCCATGAAAATCACGGGATCAGGATCATCAATAGCCTCTTTCAGCAAGACGCCTGCATTGGAGGGGGTGGAGGGCATCACCACCTTGACCCCGGCAGTGTGGCCGTAATAGGCCTCTTTGCTCTCGGAATGATGTTCCAGTGCCCTGACCCCGCCGCCATAGGGCATGCGGACCACAAGGGGCACGGAAAACTGTCCGCGGGATCTTGTCCGCATCCTGGAGGCGTTGCCCTCCATCTGATGCATCATCTCATAGGAAAATCCCGAAAACTGCATTTCGATGACCGGTTTAAGCCCGGCAATGGCCATGCCGATGGCCGTCCCGAGAATGCCGGACTCGGCAATGGGGGAATCAATGACCCGGTCCCGGCCGAATTTATCGTAAAGCCCGTCCGTCACCCGGAAGACCCCGCCGTTAACCCCGACATCCTCCCCCATGACAAGGACGGAATCGTCCTTTTCCATGGCCTCGTGTAGACTTAAATTCAAGGCCTGCACCATATTAATTTTAGCCATGGTCTGCCTCCTTTTCCAGGTCAGCCAGGAACCTGGCCCGCTGGTCTTCTATAATTTGGGCTTTGGTGCCGAAAACGTAATCAAAGGGGGCATCGGGCTTGATATCCCTCCCCTTTTCAAACTCCGTTACTGCCGTGTCAATGTCTGTCTTGATTCCGGCTTCCAGTTCAGCCTGTTTTTCCTCATCCCAGATCCCTTTTTCCGTAATATAGCTTTTAAACCGGATAAGGGGATCTTTCGCAGCCCAGTCCTCTACCATGTCATCGCCGCGATACCGGGTGGGATCGTCCGCAGTGGTATGCACACCCATGCGAAATGTGACGGCTTCGATCAGGGAGGGGCCTTCACCTGCCCTGGCCCTGTCTGCAGCCTCTTTAACAGCACTGTATACGGCCAAGGCATCGTTTCCGTCCACCTGGATACCGGGGATGCCGTACCCGACGGCTTTCTGGGCAATGGTCTCAGACCGGGTCTGCCAGGCCCTTGGGGTGGAAATGGCAAATTGATTGTTCTGGCACAGGAATATCACGGGCGCATTAAGCACACCCGCGAAATTGAGGCCTTCATGAAAATCCCCTTCAGATGTTGATCCGTCGCCGAAAACCGTCAATGCCACGGTATCTTCTTCCCCGCGCAGACGGGATCCGTAGGCCAGGCCCACAGCATGGGGCAGCTGGGACCCCAGGACAATGGATACGGGAAGGGTCCTGTCGTTCACCGGGTTCACATTCCCCTCTTCATGGCCGTTAAACAGCAAAAGAATGTTATCCAGGGTTTCCCCCCGCATCAGTCTGGCACCCAGTTCACGGTAGGATCCCACAAACCAGTCCCTCTCCCTTATGGCAAGGGCAGCGGCACAGAACGCGGCCTCCTGCCCGGTGCATACAGGCAGCGTTCCCAGGCGCCCCTGCCGCTGGAGGTTAAGCAACCGTGCATCCACCATCCGTGAGAGGGTCATGGCCCTGTGGAGGCGGATCAGTTTTTCATCGGAAATACGTGGTTCCAGGTCTTTGTCCACCTTTCCGTTTTCGTCAAGAATACTGAGGTGGCTGATCTGGAAGGTTTCAATGATATCGAGAGGCATAGCGGTCCTCCTATGATTTATGTTCAGGTTAATGATAACCACAAAACATGATTTGTAAACCCGTATGAATTTAGCCAAGCATAACTTATGAGCGCAAGAAAGGCCAGATAAATAGCTGACCCGGCTTTAGGGATCGCGCAAAAATAACGTCACCTGGTCTGTTTATAAAACCCGTTAAAACATTGGGGGTTTTGCAAACAGAATGTGAACTGATTCTTACGCGATCCCTCAGTAGTTGAGTATGAAGAATTTAGCGTTTAAACTGTTTACGTCCTGCCCCGGCAAGGCCAAGCAGGCCAAAACCCAGAAGGAGCATGGTGCCGGGTTCCGGTACCGGATCAGCCACGGAAATCCGCCAGTCCTCGGTTTCGCCCTGATGAATATTGTTGTACGGGGTAATTGAGCCCCCGGCGTTATCTATTGAGGAGCTGCAGGCCACCCTGGCACGGAGCCAGAGTTCATCCATCTCACTGGTCACGGTGAAGGCCTCGGTGATAAAAAAGGCTGTCAGCTCTGCTTCGGGATTGATGACCTCACCGTTGTTGTCATTATAGAACTTCCAGTACTCATCGTCGGCAACACGGGTATCCCCCTTGTCCCACCTGAGGTCAATCACACTTTCATCCTCAGTCCATTCCCCGTCCGAATTCCAGTCCACCCATGCATTCAGGCCGTCGTACTCATGGACACCGTATCCGGCCCTGGTAAACTCAAATCCGAACATCACATCCTGGCCCACCATCAGCTGGTCGTTTCCCCAGGTGGTTCCGCCGTCAACAGACCAGACCACCCCGTCATCGGACAAATCCCGGTCCGTGGTCAGGGGGGCGGACTCATTGTCCCAGGCACTTCCCAGCCGCTGCCATGTTCCGGTCACGTGACGGACTGATCCGTAAGTATCCGGGGCATCACTATACTCATACTGGGTAGCGTTCAGGTTTGTCGCCCATAACAAAAACCCGCAGAAAAATGCCATATATACAAAAAAGTTCCTTTTTTCCATAGCGCCTCCGCAAATCTACAAATCAGATATTAACTTTTTACACGATTCCCATACATACGGCTTGTTAACAAACAAGTAAATACACCTAGAGTACTATTTTTCCCCGGATGTCCAGTCTAAAGATTTTCAGCGGCCCAGAGTGCAGCCTGGAGCCTGCGTTTTACATTTATCTTTTTAAAAATATTGTGAAGATGGGTTTTCACGGTATGGGGACTGATAAACAGCTCATCGGCAATCTGCTGATTTGAGAATCCCGCGGCAATAAGATCAAGAATTTCCCTTTCGCGGCGGGTCAGACCGGTATCATCCTGGTTTTGCTCCCCGGACACATACTTGAACTCGCAATCCGTATCAAAGGCCAGGGCTGTGCCCCGGCCGGATACCCTTACCACTTCACCCTTTAATGCCACCTTGGCTTTATCCCCTTTCACCGCCTTCAGGGCCTCAAGGGGAATATCAATATCAATCTCCAGAGTGGTGCCTACAGCCAGGGGCAGATCAGTGGAAATCAATGCACCTGTAGAGGAAATATTGCTGGTTTTCAACTTCAGCTTCGGCTTTTTCGCATCCGGATCGTTGACCCTGAGATTAACCGGCAGCTCAAGATTAAACCGCTCGCTTCCTCTTTTATTGTTTGGCGTCATATCAGTATCCCCAACTTCAATTTAAGTAGATCATTCACTTGTATCGTAACGATAGCCCCGTGTCAATGATCCTTGCTTGGAATACGGGATGTGACGGACAATATTCTCAGCCCGGTAAAAGGCCGGGCATCATTTATTTCAACTGGCTGTCCTTGCTGCCCCGCCTGTTAATACCGGTTGCGTCTGCCTGTTGTTTTTCAAGTTCGGACTGGCAAAGCACACATAGCCTTACCCCTGGTATTGCCTTTCGTCTTGCCGCCGGGATCTCTTCTTCGCAGAGTTCACAGTGGGTGAGGCTCTCTCCCCGGGGCAGCCGGCTTCTGGCCTGCTTCACCGCATCGTCAATCCCGGCATCAATCTGTTCCTGAACAGCCCCGTCACGGGCCCAGCCTACTGCCATAATAATCTCCCCGTTTATCAGGACATGTTGTCCCAGAATGATTTTCCCTGCTCCTCCATGGTCTGCTTCCCGCCGGAACCGCAGCTTCCCGGCATCCCTCCTGAAGGGGGAACCGTTCCGGAGCGGGTCCCCGTAAGGCGGGCCACCCGCTCCTCAATGGGGGGATGGGTGGAAAACAGGTGCATCATTTTCCTTCCGGACAGCGGGTTGACGATAAACATATGGGCGGTGGAGGGATTGGCATCCGTCCGGGCGCCGCTGCTGTAGCTGCCCAGCTTGGACAGGGCACTGGCCAACCCACCGGGATTACCGGTAATCTGTGCGGCCGTGGCATCTGCAAGATATTCCCTGGATCTGGATACGGCCATCTGGACAATCATCGCCGCCACAGGGGCCAGGATGGAAACCACCATCACCCCCACAAAACCGAGACCGCCTTCATCATCATCGCTGCCCCCGAAAAAGGCAGAGAACCTGGCCATGGTCGCAATCCACATGATTGCGCCGGCAAGGGTGGCCACAATGGTGGAGATAAGGATATCGCGGTTTTTTATATGCCCCAGCTCATGGGCAATAACCCCTTCCAGTTCATCCTGGTCCATCAGGTTCATCAATCCCCTGGTCACGGCAACCACGGCATGTTCCGGATTCCTTCCCGTTGCAAAGGCATTGGGTGCATCTTCGGGAATCAGATACACCCGGGGCATGGGCAGATCCGCCTGGCGGGCCAGCCTGGCCACGGTATCAAATAATCCTGGTGCCTGGGACTGCTCAAGGGGCTGTGCCTTATACATTTTTAAAACAATTTTATGGGAGTACCAATAACTGCCCACATTCATGACGCCGGCAAAGATCAGGGCGATAAACATGCCGGATTGCCCGCCCAGGATAAAGCCCAGAAAAAGGAACAGACCGGTCATGACAACCAGTAAAAGACCTGATTTAAAATGATTTCCCATGGATTACCTCCCCAAAAAAGCAAGTAACGGTTCTTCCGGCCCCGGATACCTCCGGGGTAAGTATCACGGGAAATATAAATCCGGTCTGCAGAAAATCAACATGATTTTTTGGTAAGATTATGCCGGATCTGCCTGCCGGCCCTCCTTGGATGAGGAGAGGACAATGCTGGTCCGGGTCTGCCCGAACGGGCTGAACCTGGCCACCAGTCCTTCGAGATCAGCCACGGAATCCGCCCGTACTTTTATAATGAAGGCAGCATTACCGCTGATATGATGACATTCAAGCACCTTGTCACATCTGCCGGCAGTGGTTTTAACCCGGTCGTAATGAACACTGGGGGCGTCCAGTTCAATAAAGGCCGTGACCTTTGATCCTGGGGGTTTCCTGCGGATCCGGGCATGATACCCGAGGATAATGCCGGCCTCTTCAAGCTTCCTTACCCGTTCGGTAACGGCAGGTGTGGACAATCCCACGACACGGCCCAGGCGGCTGTAGGAGATCCGGGCATCAGCCCTTAATGTGCTCACGATCTTCTGTCCGATGGCATCCAGCAGCTTGTCAGATTTAAGGTCCATTCACTGTCTTACTTTAATATTTGCAGGTATTTCCCTTTAAAAACCGTTTATCCCCCATGTACAGGCAGGGTGCAGATGGGGTATGTTCTTCAGTCAATAAGACCGGATATTAGGGAACTATACATGGAGATCAATTATTTTATCAAGGGCATAATTATCGGATTTTCAATTGCCGCGCCTGTGGGGCCCATCGGGATACTGACCATAGACAGAAGCCTGCGGTACGGGCCCTCGGCAGGACTTGCCACAGGCCTGGGCGCAGCTGCGGCAGACGCCGTGTACGGCTGCGTGGCCGGTTTCGGCCTCACCTTCATATCCGGCTTTCTCCTGGCCTGGAACACCCCGATCCTGGGTATCGGCAGCCTCTTCCTGTGTTGGCTTGGGCTGGGATTTCTGCGCAACCCGCAGTCCGCATCCCCCCGGACGGGCAGCCGCTTCACCACCTATCCGTCCGCCTTTTTCTCCGCCTTTTTCCTCACCCTGACCAACCCCATGACCATCATGGCCTTTACCGCCATCTTCGCAGGCCTGGGCCTGGGAATGGCCGGTGAAAATTATCTGGCAGCGGGGATGCTGGTCTCAGGGGTATTTTCCGGCTCCGCACTGTGGTGGCTTATCCTGGCCGTTGGCACCGGGAGACTTAAACAAAGATTGGGGGACGGCATGCTGGGGCAGATCAGCAGGGCGGCAGGATTCATACTTCTGGGATTCGGGGTCTGGTCTATTTCCAGATTGGTAATGTAATCAGGTGGCCAGGGGCTTAATATCTTCCCAGGACATGCATCGGACCAGGCGGTCATGGTCCGTACAGCCCCGATTCCACGGACGGTCTTTCAGGGCCGTGGTTACCCCCATCTCCTCTGCCAGGAATAATGCCATCTCCCCGGAATCCTCAACAGCCAGGTCATAGGTCCGGGCCGCCAGGTCTGACTTGGAAACCGCAACAGCAGGATCATTCCCCGGCCGGTTGTACTTGTCCACCATGATGAACTCATTATAGGTAACCCCGTGGCGGTCCAGCCATTCCAGGGTCACGTCCCTGGCTGAGGTCGGCCGGCCGGTTACAATCTCAATGCAATGCCCCTGTCCGGACCAGGCGTTCAAAACATCAATTGCCCCGTCCACAGGAGCAAAGCCCAGAAGCAGGTCATGCTGATGCACCAAGTCAAAAAAATAGTGGAACTCATTGTCCGTAAGCTGAAAAGAGGCCCTGAGATCAAAGGTGGTCAGGTTCTCAAAAGGCACGGTCCTGCCGAACTCCTCCCGGACGATCCGGGTATAGGTCTCCGTGGTCCTTGAAACCACATCATCCACATCCACATAAATTCTCTTTGACCGGCTCATGGTGCTGCACACTCCTGGTTAATATTGCCGGTATATTCTCATTATCCCATGCCCAAATCAAGCGTTACCGGAAATCATACTGTCCGAGCATGTAAAATCGTAAACCGGAGATCAAAAATGGGGGATATTACCATCCCGGCTCTATCCTTTTCCCCCTATCCGGCTTTTTCTCTTGCCAGGCCTGACTGAAATTGGTTCAATGCCTGCCATGAAAATAAAAAACTATACGTCCCACGGGTTAACCATAGATAGATTTGAAGCGATTCCGGGCCAGGCCTGGTGTATCCTGGGCAGCAACCGGTCCGGCATTGACGCTTTTGTGGAGCTGTTTTCCAAAGGCAAACCGGCAGAACCCGATCAACACCCGAGACATATCCAATACCCTGAAAATTTCGGGATTTTCTCCTTTGAAAGCCAGCAGACCCTCTTTGAACAGGAGTTGAAAAAGGATGAGACGGATTTTATGGACCGCATTGATCCGGGAACCCCGGCACGGCGTTTTTTAAAATCTCCTGAAGCCCACATGGATCTTATCAGGGCCCTGGCCATGGACAGGGTATTGGATCAGGGATACCGGCAGCTGTCCACGGGACAGTCCAGGAAACTGCTTCTCCTGGCCCAGATCACCCGGGGAAAACAATGCCTGATCATCCAGGCCCCCTATGAGGGACTGGATGCTGCCGGGTGCAAAGAGCTGGACAAGGCGCTTTCCCGTTGCCATGATTCAGGCATCCAGCTGATTGTCACGGTACATAACCCCGGGGACATCCCGTTCTGGGCCACCCATGTGGGGGTACTGGACCAGGGAGCCATGGTGCTGTCCGGGAACAAGGATGAGGTCGTGAAAAAACTTGACCGGATACCGGAAACCGCGGATTTCAAAGCCTCTGTCCTGGACCTGGGTATAAAACCGCAGCCGGACCGGGAAGGCCGGGAACTAATCCGGCTTAAAAACGGGACCGCAGGGTACCAGGGAAAGACCGTGTTCAAGGGGGTTGACCTGGCAATAAACCGGGGAGACCACACCCTTGTCACCGGTCCCAACGGCAGCGGGAAGTCCACCCTTCTTCACCTCATAACCGGGGATCATCCGGCCTGCTATCAAAACGATCTTAAACTTTTCGGCATAAAGCGGGGCACCGGGGAGTCCATCTGGGATCTGAAACGGAAAATGGGTATTGTCAGCCCGGATCTTCACAGGAACTATATTGTGCCGGGCAGCACCCTGGATTGTGTGCTTTCCGGGCTTTTTGACTCCATCGGCCTTTATACGGCCCCGTCTCCCGAAGACCGGTCCAGGGGAACGGCATGGCTGGAACGGATCGGCCTCGGCCCTGATGCAGGCACCCCGTTCCGCAGCCTCTCCTATGCGGACCAGCGCCTGGTCCTCATTGCCAGGTCCCTGATCAAGCTGCCGGATCTCCTCATCCTGGATGAGCCCACCCAGGGGCTTGACCGGGCAAACCGGGAGGCGGTTCTGGATTTTCTTGAACAGGTGGCGGAAGAGCAGTTGAGTACCATCCTCTACGTCAGCCACAGGCAGGATGAATTCAGGAAATTTTTTGTGTCAAACCTGGACATGAGTATAGCCGGGGGATAAATCCCGGTCAAAACGGTGTTACCGGCAGCTTTATTGATAGCACTCAGCCCGTCAGGCCCGCCGTTCCTTAATCCCCGTATACAGAGGCACAATTAGAAAGCCGGCCGCACCCAGAACCACCCCTTTCCATCCCATGGCCTCATAACCGAAACCGGCCATTGTAATACCGATCCACCCGCCGGCGTAGTAAAACATGACGTACAGGGCATTGGCCCGGCCCTGGCTGTGGGACAGCTTGCCGTTCAGCAGCCCCACTGCAGTGGCATGGATGGTAAAAAAACCCGCACAGGTGCACAGCAGGCCTGCAATAACGGCCCAGACGGAAGGGATCAGCAACAGCCCCATGGCAAGGCCTAGCATGAGACACCCCATGATCATGGTATTGCCGCCGCCGAATTTCATGGAGATCCGGCCGGTTAAGGGGCCTAAAAACACACCCAGGATATAGACCAGGTACACCAGGGTGATCATCTCCGTGGAAAAGTTAAAGACCGGGCCTGACAGCCGGTAGGGCAGATAGTTAAAAATGGGGGAGAAGATGAGCAGGCCGGCTGCCCCGCATAAATACAGGGGAAAAAGATCTTTCCTGCAGACCAGCGCCTGGAAACCCTGGGACGGACCGTCATCCTTGATTTGAGCATCGCTCTCTCCCATTTCTCCGGCCCTGGGCAGGAGAACCACTGCCAGGACCGTTGTGATAATAATCAAAACTGAGGCTGATACAAAGGCATACCGCCAATGCAGAGGCGGGTGAATCCATCCCCCGAGAAGCCTGCCGCCCAGCCCTCCCAGGACCGTTGCAGCCACATAGGTTCCCATGACCACGGACAATCTCTCCTGGGGCAGGTTCTTGGCCAGCCAGGCCGCAAGGCTGGTGGTCAATGCCGGCAGGAACAATCCCTGGATCAGCCTGGCACCTGCGAGGATGTTAAAATCATGGGTCAACGCACAGACAAAACCGCCGGCAGCCACAAAGATCCCCCCGGCGCAAAGGATAGGATGAATGGAAATCCGGTCCGACAGAAATCCGAAAAAGAGATTGGACATGACAATGCCCAGGATCACCAGGGAAACCGTCAGGGAGACCCGGACCGTGGAGACCTGAAATTCCGCCTCAAGCACAGGGAGAATGGGCTGGGTGATATAGATATTGGTAAAGGCGGCCGTGACCAGGGCACAGACGGCCATTTCCAGTCTGAAAGATTTCTTTTCCATGGACCTGATTAAATAAAACCTGTGATTTTTTCAAGGGATATTTCAAAACAAGTGTTGACCCGGATGAGGCTTCATAATATTAAGGCCCCATGAAACGTGACTAATCCCTCATAAGTTTATCCATAAAGCAGAGGAACTGGTTCCGGAGAGCCGGAACCGATACTCTACCTGTCTGCTTATTTTTCAACCCAGTTTTTATATACAACACCGGCGGGTCGGCCCGTGCATTTTTCGCACCGGTCCGGGTCTCCGGAGATTCAGAGGTGAATAATGAATATTACCGATATCATTGAGGCAAACAAAAAACCGGATATTTACACCCCGGGAACGGCAATCATGTGGACAGATGACCATATTTCAAAACAACTGCTGGACGTGCATCTGAGCCAGGATACAGACCTGGCTAGCCGGAAGACTCCAGCCATAGAATCCACCGTTAACTGGATACTTGGCCGGGTCCCGGAAAACCCGTTGGATATCCTGGACCTGGGGTGTGGTCCGGGGCTCTATACGGAACGGCTGGCCCAAAGGGGACACAGGGTTACAGGGGTGGATTTTTCATCCGGTTCCATTGCCCATGCCAAAGCGTCGGCCAGGGAAAAAGGGCTGGGTATCACCTATCTCAACCGGGACTACCTGACCCTGGACAGTGAAGAAAGATATGATCTTGTTATGATGATTTTCACTGACTTTGGGGTGCTGGCACCGGACGACCGCTGCAGCCTCCTCAAAAAAATCCATAACGCCCTCAGACCCGACGGAATATTTATTTTTGATGTATTAAATACCGGATGGAACAGCCAGCCCCGGCCCGGTTCCTGGGAAACCTCTGAAAGCGGATTCTGGCGGCCCTGCCCTCACCTGGTGTTAAACAGGGGGTTTTACTATGAAACGGAAGGGGTTGCCCTGGACCAGCATATTGTTCTGGATGACAAAGGGATTGAGGTATACCGGTTTTATATACATACCTTTTCCCATGGAGATATTGAAACCCTTGCTGCAGACCACGGGTTTCAATCCGCCGCCTGTACAGACGGGCTGATTCCGGCAGGTGAGCTTTACCGGTCAGAGGACCTGACCTTCTGCGTCATCAGGAAGTGAACATGATCAGGGTATCCGGTTTTCGCCGGATACCCTGATGTTTTTTACCGGCTCAGTTGCTCTCGCTCAGGGCATAGACCACAGCCGCCCTCAGCGCGCGGTCTTTCATATCCCGGGGCAGGTCAAGTTTCATCCGGCGCAGCATGGGCTGTATGGCTGCGGGCGGCCTGGCAAAAAAGTGGCGGACGATCCCTGCAACGGTGCGGTACTTGCGGGTGGCCACCTTGTCTTTGAGGCCCTTGAGGGCACGGGCCAGGGTAACCTCTTCCCGGGTATAGTCCGTGCCAAAGGGAAAATCCTTAAAAAGGCCCTGTTCCCGGAAGGGCGCCATAAGCGCGTGAATCCGTTCCGGCGTATTATTTTTACAGGCCTCCGGAATTTCATAGTCCGCGGCTATTTTACCGGCCTGCTTGGCCTGGGCAAGCAGGTCCTCCTGGAACCTTGAGTCACTAATATTCAGCAGTTCGGCGATCACGTCCTGGTCACATTTACCGCGGAGATCGGCAATCCCGTACTCCGTGACCACAATATCCCTGAGATGCCTTGGGATGGTATTGTGCCCATAGTTGAATACGATGTTGGACCTCACCTGGCCTTTGGACTTTTTAGTGCTCCGGATCATCATGATAAGCCTGCCGTCGTCTAGGGCATGGGCCATGGAAACAAAATTATACTGGCCGCCCACACCGGATACGATGTTGCCGCTTTCAAGGCCGTCGGACACCACTGCCCCGAGCAGGGTAACCATCATGCCGGCATTGACAAAACGGCCGTTACGCCGCTGGAGTGTTTTTAAACGCTCATTTCCATAGAGCTGATTCACATTGTCCACACCGGTCATGGAGAAGACCTTCCTCTCCTCTTCTGACATATCGTTCAGGGCCTTGTAAAAATCCCTGGGGCCGATAAAGAACGCACCGTGGCAGACAACCCCTTCTTTCAGGCGGCGGCCCAGATGACTTTCCAGGACCTCACGGGTCTTTTCGTCACGGAGATCCGATGACAGGCTTTTGCCGTTAAATATGATGCGGCCGTCCATATATTCAAAATCGCCTTCAATTACCCCGTATTTCATCAGCAGGCGGAAATCAGCCTTGTTCAGGCGTTCACGGATAATCTTCCGGCTGACAAAAATATCCAGGATATTATCCGGGATCTCTTCGGTGATGGTTTTATTGTTCAGTAATTCCTGGATACCGGCATTATCGTAAACCTTCCGTTTCAGGATGCCGTTCTTGTAAAGCTGAACAAATACATCCACCAGCATTTCCGTGGCCCCGTACACTCCCTTTTCAAAGGTACCGGTTCCCCCGATTTTATCTATCAGGTCATTGTAGCGGCCCGGGATATTAAATGTATCCAGGGCCTTGAGATAGTCAGCATTCTGCTTATGCCGCATGATCATGCTGGAGGCAATGGCATCCCCCAGGGAGCCGATGCCGATCTGGAGGGTTCCGTTGTCCTTGATCAGGGAGGAGACGTTGAGGCCGATCATATGGTCGGCTTCGGCCACAGAGGCCTTGGGAACGGAAAACAGGGGGAAGTCGTACCTGGGATCATCCAGGATCATGTCATATACAGAGGATTCCATGACAGCATCCCCGTACATATAGGGCAGGTTGGAATTTAACTGGCCGATGATCATGGTTTTTCTGCCCTTTTTACGGGCCTCTATCATCTTTTCAAAGCCCTCGACCGTGATATCCGGGTTGCAGCTCATGGAGACCCAGTTTTTATCTCCCTCCGGATGGGGGGCGATCAGGTTGGCCACCACGTTAAGACCGTTGTCCACCAGGTCGCGTACCGCATGGGTATAGTTGGTGGAGATATAATTCTGCTGGGCATGGGGGGAGTTCAGGTAGCCGCCGGCCTTGGTAAAAAACTCGGAGATCCTTACATTGGGCGGCAGCTGGTTTTTCCGCAGATCCTTCATATATTCAAAATCCACAAACCCGTCCCAGATCCGCTTGACAATGGGATCCAGGAGCCTTGACTCAAGAACGGAAGAGGCAGACGGTTTTTCAAGGGAAATGGCGGTGATAATGGTCAGATCAATGGCAGGATTGTTTTTCGCCCTCAGATAAAGGGCATTGGCGATATGATTGGGCTTTCCAAGCGCCAGGGGAATGCCGAATACGATTTTTCTCCCCACGGTATCAATAATCCGATCAACGCAAACCTCGACATCTTTTATAAAGTCCGCTTGTGCTGCTCCCATCACTCCATCCCCTTTCCCAGGCTGTCATGACCCGATGCTTAACTTAAATTTTAATCATCTTCTAACACAGAACTCGCATGTTCTATCGAAGGTGAACAGGAGATGCAATCGATAAACGACTGTTTTTACATCGGGCGGAACACCCATAATTCCATAGGTAAAACACCTATAAAACTGCTTTTATTGATTGGTCTGAACCCAGGTCACGGCGTGCTTCATGAGTTCGGTGGCAGATTTCAGATGCATCTTTTTTTTGATGCTTTCATGGTAGGAGCCGATGGTTTTTACACTGAGGCTGAGCATATTGGCGATCTCCCCCCGTTTAAACCCCTGGCCAATGAGCTGGAATACCTCAAGCTCCCGGTTGGACAGGACATCCACGGGATTGTCTCCCTTGCCGGCCTGCCCTGCCATCATCTTGCCCAGGAGGGCATCCACCATCCTGGCAGACAGGTACCGCTTGCCCCAGAGGACCTGGCGGACAGCAGAGACCACATCCGAGGTCATCTCCTGCTTGGTGATATAGCCCAGTGCCCCGGCCCGCAGCACCCGTTCCGCGTAAAGGGACTCATCATGCATGGAAATCACAAGAATGGGCAGGGCAGGCAGGTATTCCCTCAGGTATTCAATGAGATCCATACCGGACCGGTCCTTGAGGGTGATGTCCACTATGGCGAGATCCGGCCTGGCCTTCACGATCATATCCATGGCACCGGCCACACTTTCGGCTTCCCCGGTCACCTCAAGGTCATCTTCTTCATTTATGAGCTGGGCAAGGCCTTTTCGAAAAACCGGATGGTCATCTACAATAAATATTTTTTTCCGATCCTGCACCGGACGATGGTCCCTCCTGACGGGTTGTCAATTATCTCCAGCCGGGCACCGATAAGATCGGCCCTGTGCTGCATGATTACCAGGCCGATCCCCTTTGTATCAGCCTTGCCTGCCATCCCTTTGCCGTTATCCCGGATGTCGATCACCATATCTGATTCATCCTGTTCAAACCGGATCTCCACATCCCCGGCATCCCCGTGTTTGGCTGCATTGTTCACTGCCTCACGGATGATGTAGTAGACATGGGTCAGGGCCACGGTGTTGGAGAACCGGATATCCTCCGTCCGCCCGGTTACCCGGCAGTCAAGGTTAAAGGCCTTTTTCACCTCCCGGGCATACCTGAGCACGGCATTCATGAATCCGGTGTCAGCAAGGTTCACCGGCACCAGCCCCTGTATCAGGTTCCTGGTCTTCCGGATGGCCTGGTTCACCAGTTCACGTATTTCACCGGCCAGCTCGGCCTCTTTATGCCCCTGCTTTTCAAGGCGTCCGGCCAAAAGCGAAGACATGGCCTCAACCCCTGCCAGGTGGGAACCCAGGTCATCATGAAGGATCTGGCCCATCTGCTGCCGCTCTTCTTCCGCAATCCGTGCGATTTCCCGTTCCAGATGTTTCTGTTTGGAAATATCAGTGATGGAGGCCACACTCTGGCGTGTTCCCTGGATCAGGGCAACGGTGAGGATACACTCCTTTACCTCTTCGTTTTCCACCACCACCCTGCAGGGATAGTTTCTCGGCGCCAGGCCGGGGGTTTCCCGCCGCAGTTTGTGATTGGCAATGACCTTTGCCCGGTCTGGCCCGGCAATGAGTTCGGGGAATTTCATCTTCCCCTGGATCTGTTCTTTTTTAATACCTGAAATTCTGGCCAGTTCCGAATTGACCATGGAAATGGTCATATCTTCTTCAATGAGAATGGTGGCGGTCCCGGTATTTTCAAATATGGTCTTATACCGGACATAGGTATCATCTATGATCTTTTCAGCCTGTTCAATCGGATCCATACCCTGACTTTTCCCCCAGTCTGCATCATTCTCAACCGGGGTTACCTTACCAGCAAAACCCCTGAATTGCCAGTGTGAATTTGTATGCTAAGGCCCAGATATAGAGTTAGATTCCGCCATAATTTGGATCAAACTTAAACCGGGCACAAAAAGCATCTGATTTCAATGGACGATTTATTTATGTTTTTGTGCCTTATGTATTGATCAATCCGGCCAGCCACATGGTCAGCGGCGGGTAAAAACTAATGATTGCAAGGTCGACAATCAAAATCAGGAGAAAGGGAATCACCCGCCGGCTCACCGCCCCGATGCGGTCTCCGGAAATGGATGCGGACACAATCAGGCAGATGCCCATGGGCGGGGTCAGCATGCCGATGGCCAGGTTGGCCACAACAATGACACCGAGCTGGATCAGGTCTATGCCCAGGGAGGGCAGCATGGCGGTGATCATGGGCACCAGGAGGATCAGGGCAGCCGTGGTCTCCACAAAAATCCCGGCCGTCAGCAGCACCAGGTTGATCAGCAGGAGCAGCAGTCTGGGATCTTCGGTTATCCCCAGCAGGTTGCCTGCCAGGCTGGCCGGGATATCTTCAATGGCGGCGATCCATGAAAACACCGAGGCCGTGGCAATGATGAACATGACCACGGATGCGGTAATACCTGCCTGGCCGAAGATGGGAAACAGGTCCTTAACCCCTATTTTCCGGTAAACCGCCATGGAGACAAAGAGGGCATAGACCACGGCCACGGCGGCGGATTCCGTTGCCGTGAATATCCCGAACAATATCCCGCCCAGAATAATGACAGGGGCGCCAAGGGCCAGAAAGGCCCGTTGAAAGGTCTTGACTATGTTGGCGGCTGAAAATACCGTATCCGGCGCATACCCGTTTTTCCAGGCAATGAGGGTGGATACACCGATAAGGGAGACACCGATGAGAAGACCCGGCAGAATTCCGGCTGCAAACAGGCGGCTGATGCTGGCACCGGTGAGGAACCCGAAAATAATCATGGGAATGGACGGCGGGATCAC
This sequence comes from Desulfobacterales bacterium, assembly GCA_022361395.1. GTDB lineage: Bacteria > Desulfobacterota > Desulfobacteria > Desulfobacterales > Desulfobacteraceae > Desulfobacter. The sequence goes on from JAKSAX010000453.1 coordinate 29,816, forward strand.
CACCCCCAGGGAGCCCCCTGACGCCTGGACAGCCGCGGAAAAATCAGAGGGATACCCCGACCGTTTCATGGCCGGAATAAGCACGGCGCCGACAGCGGCGGCATCTGCGGCAGCCGACCCTGAGATACCGGCGAAAAACATGGCCGATACAATGGATACCGCGGCAAGCCCTCCAGGCAGCCACCCGGTCAGGGCATTGGCAAAATCTATGAGCCTCTGGGAAATCCCCCCCTTTTCCATGATCACTCCCGCATACATGAACAGGGGAACCGCCATGAGATGAAAGGAGTCCGTGCCTGCCACCATGCGCTGGATCACCATCATTAATGAGAAATCCCCTTGAACGGCAATGGCCGCCAGGGACGCGGTTCCGATGGCAACGGCAATGGGGGTGTTGATCATGAACAGGAAAAACAGGGTCAGGATAAGAATTTCAGCGGTCATTGCCCCCTGCCCTCCCCGGACATAAGGGTGTGTCCCAAAAAACTCAGGCAGTGCACGGTAAAGATAATTCCGGCTAAAGGCACCACCGCCATAATCACCCATTTGGGGAGGTTCAGGGCCGGGGTGATCTGAAGCCGGACAAACCAGGCAAACCTGATGCCGCTGATTATCATCACGGAAAACAGGCTTAAACTGGCCAGATGCACCAGCAGGGCAGCCCCTTTCTGTCCCCGTTCCGGCAATCTGCGGTAGAGGCCGTCCACCCCCGGATGCGCCTTATGGTAATAGGCCACGGTCGCCCCGAGAAAGGTCAGCCATACCAGGATCAGCCGGGCCACCTCCTCCGACCAGAACAGGGAATGGTTGAGCACATACCTGCAGAAGACCTGAACCGCCACTATCAAGGCCATGGAGATGCCCATGGCACAGACCAGGGTCTGGATCCGGCGGTTCAGGGATATGCTTATTCGATCAAAAAATTCCAGCATCAGGGCAGCAGCCCCTTCTATTTCACGGCATCCAGGATCTTAACCAGCAGGGTTTGAACCTTTGGATCGGAGTAAAGATCCATCCCCTTTAAGCCTGCCACCTTACTGCGGAAGGCTGCAACATCGGGGGTTTCCACCACCTGCATCCCTTTTTCCTTAAGCAGGGCCAGGCGGCCGGCGTTTTTATCCCGGTTGTCCCGGCGCTGGAATTCGGCCGCCTCTTTGATCGCAGCCTCTATCATTGCCCGGTCCGCTGCCGGCAGTTTGTTAAACCAGTTCAGGGAGGCCACGTTGATGTGGGGGGAATAGACATGGCGTGTCAGGGTCATATATTTCTGGATCTCATAGAACTTATAGACCTCCATCACCCAGAGGGGGTTTTCCTGACCGTCGATCACGCCCTGCTCCAGTTCCGTGTAAATGGGCCAGGGCATGGGGGTGGGATTGGCTCCCAGGCTCTGCCAGATGGCCTTGTGAAGGGCTGAGGACATCACCCGTATTTTCAATCCGTTCACCTGGTCCGGCCCGGTAACAGCCGACCGGTTGTTGGTGAGATTCCTGAACCCGTTCTCGGAAAAGGCCAGCCCTTTGAATCCTGAGGTTTCAAGGCTTTTCAGGATCTCATCCCCAAGGGGGCCGTCCAGGACAGCATCAGCCTGGGCATGGTCTTTAAACAGAAAGGGATAATTGATCACCCGCACAATGGGGTCAAAGGTATCAAATGGCCCCCCGGTAATCACCCCCATGTGGATCGTTCCCATCTGGATCTGCTGGAGGATCTCGGTTTCATTTCCCAGGGAAGCGGAATGATAAACCTTCACCTTATATGCATTATTTGACCGTTCTTCCAGCAATGCCTTGAACTTTTCCGCCACAATGTTCTGGGCTGCCCCGGGCTTGGTCACGACCCCCAGTTTGACGGTTGTGGTTTTGGCTGCGGCAAGGCCGGTGGTCAGAAAAAATGTCATCAGCATTATCAGTATCAATCGTCTTGTCTTTTTCATGCCCCCTCCTTTGGTTGGGACTTAGGGATCGCGTAAGAATTAGTTCACATTCTGTTTACAAAATACCCAATGTTGTAAGGGTTTTTATAAACAGACTAGGTGAAGTTATTTTTGCGCGATCCCTTATAACACTCACATTAAAGAATCATTCACAAACTAAACCGCACTCACCCGACCTATGTATGCAAACTCACCCTTTAAGTCAAGCCCGGTCTTCACAAGGCAGAGACAATGGCATGGCTGTTCTGTAATACCGCATTTTTTACAGGGAAGACGGAAGGCCGTTTAAGAGGAATCCAGAACCTTGCGAATAATTTTTGACAGGTCAGCCTCAATAAACGGCTTGTATATAAAAGCCCTGATGCCGATTTCCGAAGCCATGGTCTCAGATATTCTGTTGCTGAACCCCGTACAGAGTATTACAGGGATATC
>JAKSAX010000361.1 GCA_022361395.1 Desulfobacterales bacterium
TATGGGTTTAGCAACACCACTGACGAAACCGTTTATCTGGCCCTGCGTATCCTGGGCAGCGATAACCAATGGACAACCAAATACTGGGCCGAACTTGAACCGGGGGAAAAACGCATTCTGGCCCGGTCATCCAACCGCATCTTCTATTATTTTGCCCAATCTGAATCATATACCTGGAAAGGGAGGGATAACACCTATACCATAAACGGGAAAAAATACGGGATGCGGAAGCTTAAGCTCAAGCCTTCCGACAAAGGAGAGCTTAAATATTTTAATTTAGAGTAAAGCAGCCCGGCTGCCGGAGCCGGCTTATTTTCCGATACAGTGGTTTCGACATGTCTATCCCTCCGGCGATCCGCTGGAAATTTCAACACTTGACAGGTGAATTTCTGCATTGTATAAGCTTGTATATACAAGTTATGTTTTCAATGAATTTTCAACAGGGGGCTGCCCCGGAAATTCGCCACGGATTTTATAAGGAGGGGAAAATGAATAATCACGCATCCATGACCATTTGTCTGCCGGATGATCTGCCGGAGAAAAAAGAATTCAAGCAGGGGATCCGCCGTGCACCGGACCGGGGGTTCCGTCTGACCCCCAATCAGACCGCCGTGGCCCTGAAAAACGCCCTGCGGTATATCCCGGCCCCCCTCCACGATATCCTTATTCCCGAGTTCCTGGATGAACTCAGGACCCGCGGCCGGATCTACGGGTACAGGTTTCGCCCTGCAGGAGAACTCAAAGCCAGGCCCGTTAACGAATACAAGGGGCGGTGCGAGGCTGCAAAGGCCATCCAGGTGATGATTGACAATAACCTTGACTTTGATGTGGCGCTTTACCCTTACGAACTGGTGACCTACGGGGAGACCGGTGCGGTCTGCCAGAACTGGATGCAGTATCTCCTGATCAAGCGGTATCTTGAAAACATGACTGAAGACCAGACCCTGGTCATGCAGTCCGGACATCCCCTGGGATTATTTAAATCTTCCCCTGACAATCCCCGGGTGATCATTACCAACGGACTGATGGTTGGCCTGTACGACAATCCCGATGACTGGGAAGTGGCTGCCCAGATGGGGGTCTCCTCCTACGGCCAGATGACCGCGGGCGGATGGATGTATATCGGACCCCAGGGTATTGTCCACGGGACTTACAACACCCTGCTCAATGCCGGAAGAAAAATGTGCAATGTGCCGGGTGACGGTGATCTGGCCGGACTCCTCTTTGTCTCCTCAGGCCTGGGCGGAATGAGCGGGGCCCAGCCCAAGGCAGCCAAGATCGCCGGTGCGGTGTCCATTACGGCCGAGGTGGATTTTTCCCGTGTGGAAACCCGGCATTCCCAGGGGTGGGTGGATGTGGTCTCAGATGATCTGGAGAGGGTTTATGCCATTGCCAAGGCAGCTGTGGACGCAAGGGAAAATACCTCAATCGCCTATCACGGCAATGTGGTGGATCTTATTGAATTCCTTGCAGACAGGGATCTCAAAGTCGATCTGTTATCCGATCAGACCTCCTGTCACGTGGTTTATGACGGCGGCTATTGTCCTGCCGGTATCAGCTTTGAGGAGCGGACCCGGCTGCTGGCCGAGGACAGAGGCAAGTTTAAATCACTGGTGGATGAAAGCCTTAAAAAACACTACGACCTTATTGAGAAAATTGTCCAAAAGGGAACCTACTTCTTTGATTACGGCAATGCCTTTCTGAAAGCTGTCTTTGATGCCGGGGTCCGGGGGGTTGCCAAAAACGGTGTGGATGCCAAGGACGGCTTTGTTTACCCCTCCTACTTTGAAGATATCATGGGGCCGATTTTTGACTATGGATACGGTCCTTTCCGCTGGGTATGCCTCAGTGGAAATCCTGAAGACCTGGACAAGACAGATGCCGCTGCCATGGCCTGCATTGATCCTGACAGACGGCCCGAGGACCGGGACAACTACGTCTGGATCAGGGATGCCAAAAAGAACAAAATGGTGGTGGGAAGCCAGGCCCGGATCCTCTACCAGGATGCCGGGGGCAGGGTGGCCATTGCCCTGCGGTTTAATGAAATGGTAAGAAACAAAGAGGTGGGTCCCATTATGCTGGGCCGTGACCACCACGATCCCGGCGGCACGGATTCCCCTTTCAGGGAGACGGCCAATATATATGACGGGTCCAATGTCTGCGCAGATATGGCCACCCATTGTTTTGCCGGTAATGCGGCCCGGGGCATGACCATGGTCGCCCTTCACAACGGCGGCGGAACCGGTATCGGCAAGGCCATCAACGGCGGTTTCGGCCTTGTGCTGGACGGCAGTGAGCAGGTGGATGCCATCATCCGGTCCTCCATGCTCTGGGATGTCATGGGCGGGGTGGCCCGGAGGAACTGGGCCGGCAATCCCAATGCCAGGGAGGTGGCCATGGCTTATAACCGGGATAATCCCAACGGAGATCAGATCACTGTCCCCCACCTGGCAGATGAAGATCGTGTAAACCGGGCAGTAGAAGCTCTTTTTAAGTAATCCCCTTTGCATTACTCCCCCGGATGCGGTTTTTTAAATAAACCGGTCCGGGGGATTTCTCTTTACAAAATAATCTTTCTTCTTTATTAGGGTGAATCCGGCTTTATGTTAATGCCGGAATGGAATACACCCATGAAACTTCCTATAATAACAGACATAAACAGGGCTGCCGGAAAAGAACCCCTGATGAGATGGATTGCCATACTTCTGCCGTTGGTGCTCCTGATCTTCCTGGTGCAGGGAAACCTCCAGTCTTACCGTGCGGCAAGGGCGTTGAGTTTCCAGCTCACCCGCAACCAGTCCGCTGCCGTGGCCGAAGAACTGGCGCTCAGAATGGATCTGCTGATCCAGAAGAGCAGCCGGGGGCTGGCCTTATTGTCAAACCTCTGGCGGGAAGCCCCCAAGGCGAATCAGCGCACCACCTTTTTAAAATGGGCCAACGGCCTGGTGGCCACAGATCCGATTTTTGACCTTATTTTGTATCTTGATGCGGACAATATCATGATGGTCACCCCGCCAAGCAGTTCAAAGCCCCTGGTAGGCCTTGATATTCAGTCCCGCCCGGCCAAGGAGGATCTGTTTAAGACCCTGAGAAAATCCATTGCCCCTTTGGATGCCCCGCCCACTGCCAGGATCACCTCAAAAGGCGCCCTGGTGCTGTGGTTTCCCGTGCTGGTCAAGGGGGAGGAGGCCGGTACAATGGCCGGCGCCCTGCGGCTCAAGGATATTCTGGACCAGGCACTGACACCGATGATCAGGGATCAGTTTCGTATCCGGATCAGGGCAGGGGAACAGGATGTGTTTAACAGCGGTACCGACAGTTTTAACGCTGTGGAAGAGGAGCTTAAAGGGATAAAAGAGGTCTCCCTTGTGGGAGTGAACTGGCAGGTCTCTGTATGGCCCAAGGGGGGCGGGGCGTATCACAAGCTCCGGCCCAGTGATTTGCGCCGCCTGCTGTTCATGGTCATCCTCTCTTTTTTTGTGTCGGGTTTTCTAGGGATTTCCCTTTATGCCCTCCATCGTATCCAGCGGACCCGGCGGAGCAGGATGCGGTCTGAAAAACGGTACCAGACCCTGTTTAATTCGGCCATTGACGGGATCATGGTCATGGACAACACCGGCCGGATCCTGGATGCCAATCCTGCCCTGTGCGCCTCTCTGGGATATGAGCTGGCAGAGCTCACCACCATGAATTTTTCCCGGATTCTGGGGCAGGAGAGTGCCGGGGAGCTGCCGGATATCCTTGACCGGCTCCGGAAGAATGAGGAGGTCTCCTGCGAGGTCTCCCATCAAAGCCGTGAAGGACGGCGGGTGCATGTGGAGATGGGGGCCAGAAGCTTTGAATACATGGGGATGGCTGCTGTTCTGATCATGTCCAGGGATATTTCCAGGCGCAAACGGGCCGTACGGGCGCTGGCAGAGAGCGAAGAGCGCCTGAAGGCCATATTTGAGCAGGCCGGGGTGGGCATCATGCAATGCGGCCCGGATTACCGGGTCCAGCAGGCCAACGACAGGCTGTGCCGGATCCTGGGGTATACCAGGGAAGAGCTGACCGGCATGAGTTACTGGGATTATTGCTTCCCGGAAGAGCGGACCGAAACCGACAACAGAGTGGAGGAGATGAGCCGCAGCGGGGTCAGCACCGGTACCTGGAAAAAACGGCTCCGTCATAAATCGGGAAAGGCCATAAGGGTGAGGATGACCACCACCCTGATCTGGTCCAGGGCAGGCAAATACCTCTACTCCATTGACGTGGTGGAGGATATTACCCGGCAGCACCGCCTTGAACTCCAGCTCCGCCAGGCCCAGAAGATGGAATCCATCGGTGTGCTGGCAGGGGGGATTGCCCACGACTTTAACAATATCCTGGGCTCCATACTGGGATTTACCCAGATGGCGTTGCTGGATGCACCGGCCGGGGGTAAGACCCGCCAGCGGCTGGAGCAGGTATTCAAGGCAGCCAACCTGGCAAAGGAACTGGTCCGTCAGATCCTCACCTTCAGCCGAAGAAGCGAGGACAGTCCCCAGGCTATCCGGGTATCCCCCATCATCAAGGAAACCCTGAAATTCCTTAAGGCCCTGTTCCCCGGTAACGTATCCATTGAACATGATCTAAGGGATATGGACGGCCAGGTCATGGCAGATCCCACCCAGATTCATCAGGTCCTTATGAACCTGTGCACCAACGGGGCCCAGGCCATGGCACCGGAGGGCGGCACCCTCAGTGTGGCCCTGTACAGGGAGTCCGTGGGAGAGGACAGGGCCGGAGAAACCGGTATGATGACAGGGGACTATGTTGTCATCCGGGTCTCGGATACCGGAATCGGCATTGACCCCAAGGTTCAGGACCGGATTTTCGAACCCTACTACACCACAAAAGAGGCAGGTGAAGGAACCGGAATGGGACTGGCCGTGGTACACGGGATCGTCCGGGAGTACGAGGGGCGTGTGATGGTAGAGTCTTCCCCGGGCAGGGGGGCGGATTTTAAGGTATATCTGCCCGAGGCCGAGGCCGGGGAGTTCCTGCCGGACGGGACCGAGACGGACCTGCCCCGGGGCCGTGAACGCCTGATCTTCATTGATGACAACCAGTCCCTGCTCATGGCAGGCAAAGAGATGATGGCCCACCTGGGGTACACGGTGGAGGTATTCTCGGATCCGGTAACCGCCTTGAAGCGGATGGCTGAGGGGCCGGTGAACTTCAGCGGTGTCATCACGGATTATACCATGCCCGGAATGACCGGTGCAGAACTGGCAGAACGGGTTCTGGACCTCTACCCGGACCTCCCGGTTATCCTCTGCACCGGGAACAGCCGGAACCTCAACTTTGAGGAACTGCTTCACTCCGGCATCAACAGTATTCTTATCAAACCTCTGATTCTGGAAGAACTTGCCCCTGCATTAAGGGCTGCATTGAAAACAGAAACAGACCGGGGTCCGGAACCGCCTGAAGATTCAGAGGGGCCAAGGCCGAAGGGAGAAAAATATGAGATTTGATGCCGACCAGGCCGGTATTTTAATTGTGGATGACGACCCTGTGTTCTGCCGTATGCTGGAGGACCTGCTCCAGCGGATGGGATTAAAAAGCACAATCTGCCATCGCCTGGATGCCTGCAAAGAGAAATTATCCGGGGCGGTGTTTGACCTTGTCCTCCTGGATGTGGGCCTTCCCGACGGCAGCGGCCTTTCCATTCTGCCCTGGATACGCGGACTTGCATCAGCCCCGGAGGTTATCATCATCACAGGGGAAGGGGATGCTGACGGCGCAGAGATGGCCGTGCACAACGGGGCCTGGGATTATCTTCTTAAAACAGCCGCCTTTGAACGGATAAACCTGACCATCACCCGGGCACTTTCCCATCACCGCACCACTGTGGAACTGCGGGCGCTGAAAACCCTGGATCCCTGCGGCATCGTCGGCAACTCCACCTCACTCCAGCGCAGCCTTGACCTGCTGAGCCAGGCGGCCCACAACGATTTCAACGTCCTCATCACCGGTGAAACCGGGACAGGCAAGGAGTTATTTGCCCGGGCCATTCATGCCAACTCCGGCCGGGCAGCCGGCCGGATGATTGTGGTGGACTGTGCCGCCCTGCCGCAGAATCTTGTGGAAAGCGTTCTTTTCGGCCATGTCAAAGGGGCCTTTACAGGGGCGGACAAGGATGCGCCTGGCCTGTTCCGGGATGCCGACGGCGGCACCCTGTTCATGGATGAGGTTGGTGAACTGCCCATGGATCTCCAGCGGATTTTTCTGCGTGTCCTCCAGGAAAAATCCTTCCGGCCTGTGGGGGCCGGAAGGGAGATTCCCAGCAATTTCCGTTTGATTGCCGCCACAAACAAGGACCTGGATCAATTGGTCGGCCAGGGAAAATTCCGGGAAGACCTGCTGTTCCGTCTCAGGGCAATGTCACTTCATCTGCCCCCCTTAAGGGAACGGATTGAAGACCTTGGCCTGCTGTCAGACCACATTCTGGGAGAAATATCACAGACGCCTCCGCAGATATCAGGTGAATTTGTCCGGGCGTTGGAGGCCTATGGCTGGCCCGGCAATATCAGGGAGTTGAAGCATGTGCTCCAGGGCGCTGTTGCCGCTTCAATGGGACAGGGACGCCTGATCATCCAGCACCTGCCGCCGGGGCTGCGGGCGATGGTTGCCCGGCAGGGTCTGGAAAGGGACTCCCTGGGGCAAACCGGACCGGATGACCAGCCGGTTTCGCTGACCGGCATAAGGGAGTTCCGTCAGGCCCAGGATAAGAAGTATTTAAGGCTGCTGGTGGAGACGTTCAAGGGGGATATGCCGGGAGCGGCGCAAAAGGCGGGACTATCCCTCTCAAGGCTGTACAGCCTGCTTCGGGAGCACGGATTGAAATAATCAGTATCTTTAACAGCCCTGAGGGAATGGGTTATTTCACTGCCGGTTACTGACGTCCTGCCAGGTTTTTAAATGCGTATCCAGATCCTCCCACAGGTCTTCCACCCATTGATACCGTTCATCCGGATCACAGGCCAGTGCCTTGAGGATAACCCGGGCAAGGCCAGGCGGCATGTCAGGTCTGTGCGTCACCGGTGATTCTGCCCCGGCCTTTTGGCCCGGCCTGTTTTTCACGGATCTCCGGTTGACGGAAAAGGGCTGCCTGCCGGTAGCTGCAAGATAGAGGATAACCCCTAATGAATATATGTCGCTTCTGGGATCTCCCCGTTCACCACGGACCTGTTCCGGGGCCATATAAAGAAGATCTCCCTGGGGGCCGAGGCCGGCAGCCGTAATCGGGTCTGGCTGCCCGTCACTTGCCGAAAGTCCCATATCCGTAAGGCATACCCTTTGATCATCCAGCATGAAAACCTGGGGCCGCAGGTCATGGTGGACGATTCCCGAGGCATGGAGACAGGCGGCAAGGTCGCACAATTGTGACAAAACAGGCCACAGGGCCTGCCCATCCATGGGTCCTTTTTCAATAAGGTCGGCCAGGTTCTTCCCTTTGATTTTTTCGAACACCAGGACATCGTCCACTCTTTCGATGACCAGGGGCAGGTTCGGATGGGTGTGGGTTTCAAACAACTGCAGTTCCCTGTCAAAACATGCCCTGGCTAACGGGTTTTGAAGCACATCCTCAAACCCGGTCTTTAAAGAGACCGGCCGGTTATCCGAGGCCGGGCAATATCCGTTGTACACCCAGGACAGCGTACCGACCAGGACCGGGCGGGTTACCACATAACCCCCGATGAAGCCGGGCTCCAGGAACCTGCTTTTCCGGGCGGAACCGACGTAGCGGCTCAGGGTGTCCACAGAGGCGTGGAGTCTCTCTATCTCGTCACCCGGGCCTGCGGCTTTCTTTTTTTTGTCCAAAAGGGAAAGCATCCGGTCCAGCCTGTCAGTCACAAGGCGGTGGAATACGCCATGCAACATCCACAATAAAATAAGACTGCCGCCAAGGGCGGAAAAAAAGAAAATAAGGGTCTCCTGCCATGCCCTGCGCAACTTGGCAGACAGGGGAACGGCTACGGAGTTTATGCCGCCGAGGTCCCCGGCCCGGTATCGGAATCCCCCGGAACTGCCGTACCGGTCCAGCAAGGACTGCGGGGCGTCCCCGGGAAGGCCGTGGCAGCGGATACAGGACGGGGCGAAATAATCGGGAACCATGGAGATGAAAAAGGGTTTCCCGTTTTTACGCACCACCCCCTGCCAGAAGGACCGGTCCGGGTCTTCCTCAAACCATTGAAACATTTTTTCCTCGAATTCATCAGCCAGGTTGCCGGGGTTGTGCGGGTGAAGGGAGGCCCGCCTGTAAACAGGACCGGGCATGGTTTTGGCGAACCGGCCCATGACTGCGGTACTGACATAGGTGGTGGACATGGCCTCTATGATAAAGGCATCCCGGCCGTGAAGCTGGACCATTCTGGGGCGCAGTTCTTCTTTTACATAAGAGCGGACGGCCTCAGTTTCCCGGAGGAGAGCCTCAGACCGGGTCATGGCCTCCTTCACGAGCAGCCGGCGGGTATTCCAATAGAAGGCCAGTGACAACACCAGGGTTCCGGAAAAGAGGATAAGGGCAGCCTTATATAGAAACCGCTGTTTAAGACCGGCTGCCGCCTGCCCGCTTTTTTTTCCTATCATGACATTTTCACCGGTTCTGTCTGAAATTTTACCATTGTATCCTTAAATTAAACCCCTTTCAAAAGCCTGGATTCCAGGGGACGCGGCAAACCGGCCGACCGGATGGCCTGCCTTGATTTTTCAATGTCGTAAGCCACCCTGTAGTATTCGATTTCCTGTTTCCGGGTGTCAAAGACAAGGTAGCATGATCTCGGGTCTTTATCCCTTGGCTGGCCGATGCTCCCGCAGTTGATGATCCGCCGTTTGAAATCATCCACTGTTAGTTTTGTTTCCCCGGTGATATCGGCGAATTCCGCTGCCAGGATGTTCCTCCGTGTGATGACGGCAGGACGGTGGGTGTGCCCGATGAACAGGTGGCGGCATTTTGTTGTGAAAAAACTTCTCACGGCCTGGGTGTTGCCCAGTATGTATTTCCCCCCTCTGGGATTGTAAGGGTTGGCATGGACAAAGGTCATGTCTGCCAGGTCGAGGCGGTCCGGAAGGGTTCCTAAAAACCTCCTGTTTTCATCGGTAAGCTGATCCATGGTCCAGAAGATGGCTTTTTTCGCCCCGGATGACATGCCGTAGGGCGATGATTCCCAGACTGCTGCCGTATCATGGTTTCCGGCAACACACCTGCAGTTTTGCAGCCCGCGGACGATGTTGATGCATTCATTGGGAAAAGGGCCGTACCCCACAAGATCCCCAAGGCAGACCCTTCTGTGCACCTCTTTGTCAGCAGCATGCGCCAATACGCTTTCCAATGCAGCAAGATTGCCGTGTATATCCGAAAAAACCATCAGCCTCATTGAACAGCCTCTCCTTCTTTGCCCTGGTGTATCAGGGCGGCAAAGTCCCCGTGGAGGTTCAGTATACCCAGCAGCGGACCGTATACAGGGGCCTTGTTCATCTTAAAGGGGCAATTGCCGTCTGCCAGGAACGGCAGAACCGGGGGAGGGGTGTCCAGATGGTCCCGGATGAGCCCGGAAACCCCGGCCATTTCATTTTTGAGCCGGAACGACAGCGGCAGGGACTGGCCTGTATAAAGGTTTTTCAATGCCTCGCGGTTGCCTCTTAACCGGACCATTTCCTCGGCAACACAATGGAAATTATCATGGACCCGGCCAAGGGGGGTAAAAATTTTCCGCCACTCCAGGGTATGGTCAAATGATGCCAGGAACCGGCCTAACTTACAATACTTTTTATACAGGTCGATTTTACGGTCACTCTCCGGGTCCCGGGATAATATCAGCCGGTAGATAAAATCCGTGTGATATTGTAAATGCCCGTACCATAAATCAACCAGGAAAACCTCAAGGTCTAGGACCTGATCTCCAGTGAGCCGGTCCGGCCGCATAGCGGCCAGGTCTGCGGCAGGCGGACCGGGGCTGTCCCCGGCAATAATGAAAGGGCAGAAGCCCTGTTTTTCCATGTGATGCGCCAGGGGGCTGCCGGTGAAAACTCCTCTCTTTTTTCCGGATCTGCCCAGCACCAGGAGTTGTGCCTCCATGTCAATGCAGAGCCGGGGCAGCAGTTTTGTCACTGATCCGCGGACCAGGCGGATTTCCGGGTCGATATTTAAACGGCGGAACTCCTGGACGGCCTTTTCAATCTGTTCTGCAAGGCGGTCTCCTTCGGCAGCGATACCGTACCGGCGTTCCGGAAAATCGCTTATCTCCTCAATCACATGGACCAGGATAACCCCGGCAGAACGGAGAAGGGCCTGGCGCTTAAGCTCTGACATCAGGGCTCTGCTCTCCGGACCACTGGTGATGCATCCGACGATTCTGGGGCTGCGGGGGGACACCGGTGCGGTGTTCCTTTTCTGTGGCTTCTGTACACTGGCTGCCGGAAACAGGTACCGCCACCAGGGCGGTTTTCGGGTGGTGGTACCGCTCTCGGTGACCGGAAGGGCCTGCCAGTTCATCAGGTCGTCCTGAAATTCCTGTACAGAGGGGTAGCGGTCCCGGGCATGCCGGGAAATGGCCCGCATGATAACGGACTGGACCTGGGGGGGAATGCCGGGATTATGGTACCGGGGGGGAGGCGGGTCGTGGCGCAGGCGGCGGCGTACCATTGAAAGCCTGCCCGTTTTCGGCCACGGCAGGCATCCGGTCAGCATTTCATAGACCAGCATGCCCATGGCGTAGATATCACACCTTGGGTCGGAACGTTCCCCCAGCAGCTGCTCCGGCGGGATATACCACGGTGTGCCCTGGGGGCTGTCCATATCAAGGGATAAAAGATCCGGAAGCCCGGTGCAGAACGCCAGGCCGAAATCAATCAGCTTTATCCGGTTTTCAGATACCAGGAGGATGTTTTCCGGTTTCAGGTCCAGGTGGATAATGGACTTGTCATGCAGGTAACCCACAGTACTGCAAAGCCTGTCCATTATCTCCAGGGCATGGTTTAAACCCATCCTGCGGTTCTTTCCGCAGATCGACCGCAGGTCTTTGCCCTGAATGTGCTCCATGATAATATACTGCCGGCTTTTCTGCCTGTGGATAAACCTTACAATGCCGGGATGGTCCACCAGGCGGCTTATCCGGTCTTCATTCCGGTGGTGATAGAGGTGAACCGGGCTGTTCAGTATATCCCCTCTGGGAAGCTTGAGCACAACATTATTCTTTGAGAGCCGGTCCCGGGCCAGAAAAAGGGAGGCCATGGCGCCTTCATGCAGCTTGGACCTGAGGACGAAAATATCAACGGTGTCACCGGCTTCAGGAAAGGCCATGGCGCGGCAGCGGGGTTATACCAGCCATTTGGTAAACAGCAGTACAAAAAAGGTAGTGATCAGGCAGAACGTCAGTGCCGTGAGATCCTCATTGCGCTCGCTGGCAAAAACCGACAGGGCCCTTTCCTCAAGTTCTTCCGTATTTGCCCCTTCGTGGAGTTCCGATTTTCCCTTACCTGCATCACCGGTTTCAATGGTTATTTTTTTATCTTTATCATTCATATCTACCCCCTAATTTAAAACAACATCTTTAACAAGCCAGAGCACCACAAAGAAGGAGAGGACCGCCTTGGTGACTCCGGAAATAACACCCATGACAATGGGCCATCCCCCGGCCTGGGTAACGGACTTCTTGGTAATCTGCATGCCGAGGCCGATGAGGCCGAAGGCAAAAAACCAGATCATGAAGTCGGTCAGGGTAACAACGGTTTTTGATTTTTTATGCACCTGTTTGACAGCGTGCTTTATGGCACCCTTTACATCTTTGGCCAGTGTAACCTGGTTGGCCTTGGCTGCCGCCAGCACCCCCTGGAGCTGTGTCAGGCGCTCACGCCCGACCCTGTCAAATTCCGTTTTGTCATTGCGGTCGTTGTAGTTGCCCGCAATCTGGCGCTGTTCAATCAGGTCTTGCACAGCAGACAGCTGTTCAGGGGCCAACGCGGAAAAGGCGCCGGCTGCCATGGCGCTGTTCAGGGTCTCCCATTCCTCGGAGGTTACCTGGGTCCGGTCATTGTAGGAGACGTCAATATATTTGCCCTTGTAGTGGGAAGGCGGTGAAAACAGGCCTGTGGAAGACATGCCGAAGAGAATTAAAAAACCCAGGATGAAAATGGGGAACTTGTCGATCACAACGGTTTTGAAGCTCAGCTTCTGGCCGGATTCCTTACCGAACCAGGTTGCCAGGACAAGAACGATAATGGGCAGGAAAAGGACACGGGTGATGTTGAAAATTTCCGCAACCTTCAGGGTCTTGATGTCAACGGCGTTAAAGGCCAGTGCCGCCGCTGCCACCTGGGCGGAGTTCAGAATACCGGTTCCGGCCCATGCACCGAACTGCACCGGGTTCATTCCGGCAAGCTTGCCGATGGTGGGGAAGAGAAACATACAGATAATACCAAAGGAGAGAATGGTCCCGATGGTATAGGCCATTTCAGTACTCCTTGCCTTTACAACCGGGGCCACGGCAACAGTGGCGGATACGCCGCATACCCCCATTCCCGCGGACAGCACCCCGGTCATGGATTTGGGTTGGTTAAACAGCTTTCCCAGCCACAACACGAGAAAAACCGTACCCAGGACAAAAAAGCCGATGAGCCAGACCGAGTATACCCCTAATTTTGCAAGCTCGGCAAAGGAGTACCTTGCCCCCAGCATGATAACCCCCATTTTAAGCACAAAACGGGCACACCTGACACCGGATTCCGCAAACCTTGGTATGCCGTACGAGTTGGTCAGCACGACCCCGGCCAGGATTCCCAGAACCACATAGTTGAGATTCAGGACCTTATAAATTTTGAATCCGAGCACGGGAACCAGTGCGGTGCTCATGATTTTAACCAGGGGTTCCAGGTACCACCGGATGGCCATGGCCATGATCAGGATCATGACGACGCCCCCCAGGGGCTCCAGGAAAAACCGGTCTATAATTGACCGGCCCGGCTCCCTGGCTGAGTTGACAAAGGCGCCTGCCAGGGCCAGCCCCCCGACGATAAAGCTTAACATCACCTGCAGATCCATTGATTTATGGGTTTGCAGATATTTCATGGTGGGTAATAAAACGCCTGTGTTGACAATAAGTCCGTATATTAACAAAAATCCGCCCATAACGATGACCGGCATGTTATCCTTTAAACGTGGCATTTCTACCTCCTTATATAACTAAAAATCTGAATTTATGGTTTGAGCAGAGCAGCAGGGGAATGAGTATCCGGTTCAGCTCGGTATGTAAGGATGGGGCCTTGGGATCTTCAGTTTGAACAGGTTGACATATACAATAGAAGATAAGGCGTGATTGGCCTGATGCAAATTTATAGTTGAAAAATGGAAGGCCTGTTCCTGTTTTTTAAAAAAAAGGAATGAAAAACAGGAAAATTCACTGAAATCCGGTACATCAGGGTGGTGCTGCTTTAAAAAAGCAAAGCTGTATCCACCCTCTGCCGGATGTCCCGGGCATTTTTATCTTCCTCTTCATAAAATGGCATACCAATTGCATTTTGTCATACCCACACAAAGAATACCTGAGAAATACAAACAACACATCAGGAGCCGGGCATGAATGAAATAAATGAAATACCGGAAGTTATCGAAATTGAAAATACCTGGATCACGCTTTCGGACGGCTGCCGGCTGGCAGCCCGGATATGGATGCCTGAAAATGCAGAAAACCATCCTGTTCCGGCTATTCTGGAATATCTGCCCTATCGTAAGCGTGACGGGACAACAGAGCGGGATGCCCTGACCCATCCTTATATGGCCGCCCGGGGATATGCCTGTATCCGGGTGGATATGCGGGGAAACGGCGACTCGGACGGGCTTATGGAGGATGAGTATACCCGTCAGGAGCAGGATGATGCCGTTGAGGTGATCCAATGGCTGGCCGGCCAGTCATGGTGCTCAGGCAAGGTGGGAATGATCGGGATTTCCTGGGGCGGGTTCAACGGCCTTCAGGTGGCGGCCCTACAGCCCGGGGCACTGAAGGCCGTGATATCCATCTGTTCAACCGATGACCGGTATGCCGACGATATTCATTACATGGGGGGCTGTCTGCTTAACTACAACCTGGGCTGGGCCACCACCATGCTGGGGTATTCTTCCCGTCCGCCTGATCCGGCCCTTGTGGGGGATAGCTGGCGGAAAACCTGGATGAACCGCCTGGAGAACCTTCCCTTTCTGATAAAGCCCTGGCTGGAACACCAGCACAGGGACGCGTACTGGAAACACGGGTCCATTTGCGAAAATTACAGTGATATCAAGGTACCGGTTTACCTGGTGGGGGGCTGGGCCGACGGATATTCCAACACTATTTTCCGGATGCTTGAAAACCTGGAGGTACCGGTAAAAGCCCTGATCGGCCCCTGGGCCCATAAGTACCCCCATTTTGCAAAGCCCGGCCCTGCCGTGGGATTTCTCCGGGAATGTCTGAAGTTCTGGGATCACTGGCTTAAAGAGAAGCCCACCGATGTCATGGATGAAAAGGTAAAACTCTATATCCAGGACAGCCACGCCCCGAAGTCCTCTCATACACATATGCCGGGGCAATGGACGGTCAGGGAAACCTGGCCGCCGGAAGATGTTGAGGCAAAAGTCTTATATCCGGGTAACGGGGCCTTGGGTACTGATCCGGTCAGTGGTGTAGCTACACTCTCCACACCCCAGACCCTTGGCAGCAGGGGCGGGAGATGGTTTTCGTTTGGCACGGGGCCGGACCTGCCTGCGGACCAGAGGCCGGATGACGCGGAAGCCCTGGTTTTTGACACACCTGAACTTGAGGCGGGCACCCTGATTATGGGTGCCCCGGTGTTAAACTGCCGGCTCAGGTCGGATAAACCGCTTGGGATCCTTGCGGCCCGGCTCAACGATGTCCGGCCGGACGGCAGTGTGACCCGGATCAGTTACGGGGTGGTCAACCTTACCCACCGCGAGAGCCACGAAGATCCCCGGCCGCTGGAAACCGGCAGGGATTATGATATCCGCCTGAAACTCAATGAGATTGCCTGGGCCCTGAAGCCGGGGCATAAAATCCGCCTCTCCCTTTCCAACTCCTATTGGCCCCTGGTCTGGCCGTCTCCCGAGGCAGGTGAATTGACCCTGGACCTTTCACGTACCAGCCTTGAACTGCCGCTGGCCGGCCGGGCAGGGGAGCCGGGTGCTTCTCTGGGCAAACCTGAGAGTGCCGGGGAGCTGGAACAGGTACAGGTGAGGCCGTCCCGGCTGGGATGGTCCGTGGAGGAAAACATGGGAACCGGTGCAGTGACCACCCGGATTCTGGATGATTACGGAGACAGGATCATTTCCGGCCACGGGTTGAGAACGGCATACAGGGCCGAAGAAATCTGGTCTGCAGGCAGGGATGACCCCCTGAGCGCCAGGGGAAGCATGTCCGTTGAAACAAGGACGGGCCGCGGGGAATGGCAGGTCTCCACATCTGCAGATACCCGGATGCGGGCGGACCGTGACTTTTTCTATGTCCACGGCAGGGTCCGGGCCATGGAAGGGGAGAGTGAGGTGTTCTCCAGGAGCTGGGACTTGAAGATTCCCCGCAACCTTGTGTGAGTTAACCTAAGAAGTTTGGATTTTAGGATTTTTATATGGTATTAACCGGCCCTGGGACCCGGGGTCCTTCTGGAAAAAAAGCTAAAGGAGATGTTAGATGTCTGAAAAGAAAATGGAATGGGTAAGTGCAAGTCTGAACCGGCGTCAGTTTTTACAGGCAGGTGCTCTGGGAGCCCTGGCGGTAACCATGCCCAAAGTTGTCTGGGCAGGTGGAAAAAAGATCCTGAAGGTAAGGGATTATTCACCGGTGGAAAGCTTTGACCCGGCCGTCCATTCCGGTGTTCCCGAGGAAGGGGCCTGCCATGCCATTTACAATAAGCTGATCTCCTATGTCCCCGGCGATGAATGGGGATGGCGGCTGGAGGCAGCCGAGTCCATTGAGCAGGCGGACCCCACCCATATCAAGTTCCAGCTGAAAAAAGGGATACAATTTACCAACGGGTACGGCGAGATGACCGCCGAAGACGTGAAGTTCAGCCTGGAGCGCCACCTTGACCCAAAGGTGAAATCCCAGCTCAAGAACGATCTGGGCACGTTCAGCCATGTGGATGTCACCGGCACCTATTCAGGTGTTATTGTGCTGAAAGAGGCCTTTGCCCCCATCTGGATGACAGGACTTGCCTATATGGCCGGGAATATCATCTGCAAAAAGGCCACCGAGGAAAAAGGCGGCACCTTTACCACGCCGCCCTGCTGTTCAGGCCCGTATAAGTTTAAATCCTGGAAGCCAAAACAGGGCACCGTCCTGGTGAAAAACGAGCTGTGGACAGGCGAACCTGCAGAATTTGACGAGATTCACATCCTGGTCATCGACGATGAAAAAAGCGCCGAGATCGGTTATGAGGCAGGCGATCTTGATTTTACCCGTATCTCCATGTCCAGCCTGGGCAACTATGTCTCAGCGCCCCAGCCCAACTCCACCCTGGTGACCAAGCCCAGTCTTTACTACGTCTGGATGGGTATGAATGTGGATAACAGCATTCTCAAGGACCGGCGTATCCGTAAGGCGGTACAGTATGCCGTGGATGTTGAGTCTGTTCTTGAAGCCTCGTATTTCGGTGCAGCCAAACGGGCCACCGGTATCCTGGCCCCGGGTCTTATCGGCCACCGGGCTGAAAACAAGATTGCTAAACCGGACATTGCCAAGGCAACCGCCCTGCTTGAAGAGGCCGGGTACAGCCGGGGCCTGGAGCTGACCATTGACGTATTGAACAAGACCACCTTTGTTACCGCAGCCCAGGTAATCCAGGCCTCCCTTGCCCAGGCAGGAATCAAGCTTGTGATCAATGTCCATGATTCCGGCACTTTCTGGTCTCTGGGGGATGCCTCAAAAGGGGATGGGTGGAAAAATGTCCAGCTCATCCTCAACCGGTTTTCCAGTGCACCCGAGCCCTATTATGCAACCCAGTGGTTTATAAAGGAGCAGATCGGCGCCTGGAACTGGGAACGGTTCAATGACGAAGAGTATAATACCCTTCACCACAAGGCTGCAGTGGAGACCGATACGGCAAAACGGGATAAGATGTACAAGAAAATGATGGATCTCATGGAGGAGAGCGGCGCCTATACCTTCCTGACCCATGAAGCCGTGCCCCTGATTTACCGGAATACCATTGTTCCGGCCCTTCGCCCGGACGGCGTACCCATGTGGCGGTATTTTAAAACCGCCTCCTGATGCACACAACAGGTGCAGCCCGTTTCGCGGGCTGCACCATTCCCCTTATTAAAAAGTTCTAAACGGACGGCCCGCAACAGATGGTTTTCTTGCCCCGGGCTGTCCCCAAGGAGTGTATTGCATGCTTGCATACATCATCAACCGGACAGGTCTTGCCGTCCTGATCGTAGTGGTGGCCATGACCCTTTTGTACGGTATGATCCATGCTGTGCCCGGAGATCCGGCCAATGTTATCCTGGGCCCCCGGGCCACCCCGGAAATGAAACTGGAACTCCAGCAGCGCATGGGACTGGACAAACCCGTGGCTGTCCAGCTCTTTACCTTTTTCGCCAATGTGGCCACCGGGGATTTAGGGGTGGATGTGTTTTCAAACCAGCCGGTATCTGACCTGGTGTTTGAAATGCTGCCCCACACCCTGTGGCTGGTGGTGGCCGGGATTGTCTGGGCAATTATCCTGGGGATTCCCATGGGATGTTACTCAGCCGTACGCCGCAACAGTTTCCTGGATAAGTTTATCGGTGTCATCTCGGTGGGCACCATTGCCATTCCTTCCTTTGTGGTGGCCCTGTATGCCCTGCTGCTCTTTGCCGTGAAGCTGAAGTGGCTGCCTGCCATCGGTGCGGGCGAGGAAGGCAACTTTACCGATATGGTCATGCACCTGATCCTGCCTGCCTTTGCCGTGGGCCTGGGCTGGGTGGGATATATTGCCAGGATGGTCAGGGCCTCTATGCTGGAGGTCCTGGGGGAGCACCATATCAGGACGGTAAAGGCCTTCGGACTGCCTTCCCGGCTGATTACCTACCGTTATGCACTCCGCCTGGCGATTCTGCCCACCATCACCATCCTGGGCGTCGGTATCGGCCGGATGATTTCCAATGCCGTGTTTGCCGAAATCGTCTTTGCCCGGCCCGGTATCGGCAAGCTGATCTTTGATGCCGTGGCCACCCGGAACTATCCGGTTGTCATGGGCTCCGTGCTGATCTCCACCATCCTCTTTGTGCTGGCAACCACCCTGGCGGATTTCCTGGCTGCCTTTTTTGATCCCAGAATCCGGAAAAACCTCTAATCTCAAAAGGAGACGCCATGAGTGACATGATAAAACCGTCAGTACACGATAATGCCGCCGCCCTGTTTTTCAGGCGAATCATAAAGGATCCCCTTGGGCTGCTGGGACTGGTTCTGGTTCTGGGAATGATATTTTCCGCCGTGGGCGCAGACCTGATCATCCCCCACGATCCCACTGCCATGAATATCCGGGACCGGCTGGCAGGCCCGTCCCTCCAATACCTTATGGGAACGGATCATCTGGGAAGGGATGTGTTTTCCAGGGTGATCATGGGGGGCCGGATTGCCCTGTGGGTGGCCCTGGTCTCCACAGCCGTCTCTCTTTTCATCGGCCTTGTGCTGGGGCTCATTGCCGGGTACGGGCCCCGGTGGCTGGATAATTTTCTCATCCTGGTCTTTGATGCGCTGCGATCCTTTCCCACCATCATGTTTGCCCTGGCCATGGTCACCCTCATGGGCCCCAGCCTGGATACAGTGATTTTTGTGGTTATCGCCACCTCCATTCCCGCCTACGGCCGGGTGGTGAGAACCCAGACCCAGGCCCTGAAGCACAATGAGTTCATCCTGGCGGAGCGCTCCCAGGGGGCGGGGATGTTCCGTATCCTCTGGGTCCACATGCTGCCGAACGTGATCGGCCCCTTGCTTATCATCGCCTCCATGGACATTCCGGTGGTGGTGACCATTGAGGCCGGGTTAAGCTTCCTGGGCCTTGGGGTAAAACCGCCCACCCCCTCCTGGGGATCCATTCTTTACGACGGGTACAGTTTTATCCGGAATACCCCCTGGATCGTTATTGCAGGCGGTATCCCCCTGGTGCTGACCACCCTGGGATTTACCTTCCTGGGGGAATCGCTGCGGGATATTTTTGACCCCAAACTCAACCGGAATTAAGACCTATGATTGTTACCAGAATCAATTTTTGGCTGAAGATATTGACAGGCTTGTTGCCAAATACTTCAACCGGAAAACATTTGCGCCTAATGTTACAGGGAGCTGCCCATGACGGATAATATATTGGAAATAAAAAATATGAGTGTGGATTTTACCACGGACATGGGGCGGCTGCGCGCGGTGCGCAATGCGTCGTTCACCGTGCCCCGGGGAAAGATCCTGGGGCTCGTGGGGGAATCGGGCTGCGGTAAATCCACCCTGGCTTCGGCCATTATAAGGCTCATGAGTGACAATGCCATAGTGGAAGGGGACGGCATCTTTTTCGAGGGAACCAACCTCATGGACCTGCCGCCGGAACAGATGCGGGCCCTGAGGGGCAGGGATATCACCATGATCTTCCAGGACCCCATGACCTCTTTGAACCCGGTGCTTTCCATCGGGGTACAGATGACGGATATCCAGCACAGGAGCAGGCTGTCAAAGGCGGAAAAGCGGAAAGTGGCCGTGGCCATGCTGCAGAAGGTGGGAATTCCCGATCCCGAAGACCGGATGCACCAGTTCCCCCATGAATTTTCCGGAGGGATGCGCCAGCGGATCTGCATTGCCATGGCCCTGTTGTCCGATCCCTCCCTGATCATTGCAGATGAGCCCACAACAGCCCTGGACGTTACCCTGGAGGCCCAGGTTGTCCATCTGTTGAAGGACCTCCAGCAGGAGATGGGCTGCGCCATTATCTGTGTCAGCCATCACCTGGGAATGATTGCCGAACTCTGCCATGAGGTGGTGGTCATGTATGCAGGGCAGATCCTGGAACAGGGATCTGTCCGGGATATCTTCAAGCGGGCCGCCCATCCCTATACCAGGCGGCTGCTGGAGTGCGATCCCGCAAACATCAGGGAAAAATCCAGGCACCTGCCCACCATCAGCGGTGAGATTCCCAATTTGATTCATCTGCCCCGGGGATGCATTTTCCGGGAGCGCTGTTCCGAACGGAGGGATGTCTGCAGGACGTCCAGTCCCGGGATAGTAACCCTTGGCCGGGGGCACTGGGCTGCCTGCCATTTACTTGGAGGTGCCCATGCCTGAACTGTTGAACGTACGGGATCTCAAGGTAAAATTCCGTGTCAGGGATATGCTTTCGTCTCTCTTGAACCCGGGGCAACCCTCTTTTATCGAAGCGGTATCCGGGGTCTCTTTTGATATCAACCCCGGGGAAACCTTTGGTCTTGTCGGGGAATCCGGCTCCGGAAAAACCACCCTGGGCCGGTCCCTCATCGGTCTTGTCCCTCCTTCGGCAGGGCATATCCGGTTCCGGGGGGAAGCGCTGTCCGGCCTGTCCGAGAAGGCATACAAGGCCCACCGCAAAGAGATGACCATGATGTTCCAGGATCCGGTGGGCTGTTTAAGCCCCCGACTCAAAATCCGCTCCATACTGCTTCAGCCCTTTTATATCCACGGTATACCGGTGGCTGACAAGCAGGCCAAAGTTGACGAACTTCTTTCCATGGTGGGTCTGCCGTCACAGTTCGGCGACCGCTACCCCCACCAGCTTTCCGGGGGGCAGGCCCGGCGGGTGGGGCTTGCAAGGGCGCTTGCCCTGTCCCCGAAGCTCATTATTGCCGACGAACCCACGGCCGGCCTTGATGTGTCCATCCAGGGAGATATCCTCAACCTCCTGGGAGAAGTCCAGGAGCGTGCCGGGGTGTCCGTTCTGGCCATCACCCATAACCTGGCAGTGATCCGTCATGTGTCCGACCGGATGGCCATCATGTACCTGGGACGGTTTGTGGAGATCGGGGATACGGAAGGCATATTTGCCGCCCCGGCCCATCCCTACACCCAGGCCCTGCTGGCGGCTAATCCTGTTCCGGATCCGGATATCGAACACCCCAGGGTCCCCCTGACAGGGGATGTCCCGAGCCTGATGAACCGGCCGTCCGGGTGTGAATTTCACTCCCGGTGCCCCAATTGTGAAGATATCTGCCGGACGGAGTTTCCGGAAGCCCGCACCGTGTGGCCGGGCCGCTCCGTCATGTGCCATTTCCCGCTGATTAAAGGAGAATCCAGATGAAAACCGAAGCATCCCAGAAATTGTTTACCAACACTGTACTTATTGACGGTAAAGAAGGCACTCCTGTTGAGGATGGCTGTATCCTGACCCAAGGGGAGAGAATCGCATATGCCGGGGAGAGGCAGGGACTGCCTGAAACCCCGGAATCTGTTGAAACCGTTGACTGTGCTGGGCACTATATGATCCCCGGCCTCATCGACTGCCATATCCACCTGGAACTCCACGGATTTGCCGATACATACCAGGAGAACCTTGTGGAGGATAAGGTCCGCACCCTGCGGGCAGCTAAAGAGATGGCCGATACCCTGAAGGCCGGGTTTACCACCGTCAGGAACGTGGGGTCCGCGAACCGGATCGACCTTGCGGTAAAGGCGGGTATTGACCAGGGCTTCTGCCCCGGACCCCGGATCCGGGCCGCCGGACGGATTATTTCCATGACCTGTTCGGGAACCGAGTATTTTGACGGCATGTACCGGATTGCCGACGGGGTGGATGACTGCAGGAAGGCGGCCCGGGAACAGCTCAGGGCCGGGGCGGATATGCTGAAGGTCATGGCCACGGGCGCTGTCATGAATCCCGGCGGTGTGCCCGGGGCTGTACAGTTTGATGAAGACGAGATCCGGGCCGTGGTGGAGGAAGGACTGAAGCTGGGCAAGCATACGGCAGCCCACGCCCATGCAGCCCAGGGCATTATCAATGCGGTAAATGCCGGTGTAAGAACCATTGAACACGGCACCATGGCGGATGACGCCGCCCTTGAGGCCATGGCCGCGGCAGGCACCTATCTGGTCCCCACCATCAGCCTTCATGAACTGTTTGAAGCCTATGCCGATGAGGTGCCGCCGTTCATGCTGGAAAAAAGCCGGCAGATGCAGGCTGAGTATATTGATATTGTCAAAAAAGCAGTTGCCATGGGCATTCCCGTTGCCATGGGCACGGATGCCGGCACCAATTACAACTACCACGGCATGAACGCCGGCGAGCTCATCTTTCTGGTGAAACACGGCATAATGGATGAAAAGGCTGCCCTTGCCTCCGCCACCCGGGTGGCGGCTGAAGCCATTCTCATGGATGATGACATCGGTACGCTGGAACAGGGTAAATTTGCCGATTTTGTTCTGTTGAGGGAAAATCCCCTGGAGAATATCAGCATCCTGGGCGACCCGGAGGGGATTGCCGCTGTTTACAAAGGGGGGAGCAAGGTCTAACCCGGAAACTTCGTGAAATATCCGGTCTAAACTCCCGGGCCGGGCCGGGGCTGGCGGAATACTGCGTGAGTGTTTCCGTCAGCCCCTCTCCCTGATTTTCTCTCAGGATGTTTTCTTTTCGTACATCTTGATGAAGTTGTTCAGCTTGTCCGCATTGGTCTGCATGAAATTAATCCATAAATCCAGTACTTCCCGGCCCTCATCGGTTATGGTGTAGATCCGTTTGGCAGCCCCGGCTTCCTTGGTTTCCCACTCTGACCGGACCAGGTTGTCCTCTTCCATCTGGCGCAGATGGCGGTAGATCATTCCCGGGGGGGCGGCCCCTTCAATAAAGCCAAAGGACTGGATGGTGGATATCAGTTCGTAACCATAGGAAGGGGCGTCCGCCAGGCCCAGGAGGACGGATGCCTGGATATATCTTTCCTGCCTGCCGGATCCCGGCATATTCTTATGGGGCATGTGTGACTCCTTGACATATGTCCTTTAAGGATATATGTTGTGAATTAAAATATGGCCTTTTATACCATATTCACACCCCAAAGAACAGGAGAGTGTCATGAACAAAATTTTTGTCCGTGAGAGACGGAAAATCGAAAAAGGCGAGAAAAAAGCCAGGTTCCGCGTGGTCGGCGTCAGCGGAAAAGATCTTAAGATCTACACCAAACATATCAGAAAGAACGAACTGGAACTTATTGCCAGGGAGACAGGGGCCGAGGTTATCCATCTGCCGAAGCACGGCACCGGAAACCAGGACGGCAAGATGTAGCCGCGTGTTCCCGGTTTTGTTCCTCCGGGGGGCAGAGCAGCCCCCCGGAGGAGTACTTTTATTTATTAAGTGCAGGAAGCCACTGGTTGTGAACAGCATCCCAGAGCATGGTCTGGACCATGACAAACCGGTTCTGGGCAGAGCCGGAATGGTTAAGGGTATTATCCCACTTTTCCTGCAATTGCCTCAAATTTGTTTGAAGCCGTTTTCTTTCTATCTGGTTTATTGTTTTTTCAATGGCCTTTTTCCGTTCAAGTTCGAACATAAACCTGTTTTCCTTGAATAGTTTTGACAGACGTTCATGTTCGGCAATAGCCTCTGCTTCATATTTGTATTCATATGTGTCACTGGTGTTCATGGATACCTGCCCATTTTTTTGGCTTTCCGGCTAAACGGTAAACCGGTTTACCATATTATCTAATTGTCCCGAGAGATCTGACAGATCCCGGGCATTCCCTTTAATATGCGTGATGCTGTCTGCGGTTTCCGCTGCACGGTCGTTTACCTGGGCAATATCCCGGGTCACTTCACCGGTAACCGCCGACATCTGGTTCATGTTGTCGTTGACGTCCTGGACTCCTGATGCTGCCTGGGCAATATTTTTGGAAATTTCCAGGGTGGTTGCATTCTGTTCCTCCACGGCAGTGGCCACCGAGGTGACGATGTCGTTGATGTCATTGATCACATTTACAATGGACTCAATGGATGTGACAGATTCGTTGGTTGTGGTCTGGACTCCCATGATTTTTTCGTTGATTTCACTTGTGGCTTCTGCGGTTTGCTGGGCCAGTGCTTTTATCTCTCCGGCAACAACGGCAAACCCTTTTCCTGCCTCCCCGGCCCGGGCCGCTTCAATGGTGGCATTCAGGGCCAGCAGGTTGGTCTGCTCCGAAATATCTGCGATGGCCTCGGTCACCTTGTTGATTTCAAGGGCGGCTTTTCCCAGCTTGTTCACCTTTTCCGATACATCCCGGGCGTTTTCAACGGCACTCAGGGTGATCTCACTTCCCTTTGAGGTATTGGCTGCGATTTCCTGGATGGTGGAACTCATCTCCTCTGCCGCCGCCACAACCATCTGGATGTTGGCGGTGGTCTCTTCCGCAGCAGAGGCCACCCTGTTCATATTGGAACTCATCTCTTCGGCTGCAGCGGAGACCGAGTTTGTTTTTTCAAGGGTCTGCTCACTGTTTTCGGTGATTTGCACGGACACCTCTGATAACTGGCCGGAGGATCCGGTCAGATGTTTAACCCCTCCCTGTACATTGCCCAGAACCTCTTTAAGGTTGGCTGCCATAAGGTTCAGCTCCTTTGCCAGTTTTCCTGTTTCATCTTTGGGCAGGGTATCCAAATCAATTGTTTCGGTCAGGTTTCCTTCCCGGATCTGTACGGCAAGGTTCAGGCATTTATTAAAGGCCCCGCCCACCAGCCGGCTGAACAGCAGGCCCATGGCAACGGCCAGGGTAACGGTGAGTATGACAAGGCTTGTCAGGGTAATTGATGATTTTCGAATATGCGCTTCAAGGGAGATTAATCCGTTTTCCATTGAATCATGGATAATCTCTTCTGCTTCGTCGGCCAGGGCGATAAAGTCCTCATATTCCTTGTCAAAGGACTCATCAACCGCGCTGCCGGCAGTGGTCTGTTTTGAATTGTTGACCTGCCGTTCTTTTGCCGCG
Source organism: Desulfobacterales bacterium (assembly GCA_022361395.1). Taxonomy (GTDB): domain Bacteria; phylum Desulfobacterota; class Desulfobacteria; order Desulfobacterales; family Desulfobacteraceae; genus Desulfobacter. Next base: position 24,951 of record JAKSAX010000361.1, read on the forward strand.
GCGATAAACATATCAATATTGGAGAGGATGGGGGAAACCGCATCCTCCCCGGTGCTGTCGCCGATGAGGGCCACCTCTTTTCTGGCTGCCGTCATCCCGTTTACAATATCGTCAAATTGTATGGTATCGTCCCCGGACAGCAGCTCTTCAAAAAAAAGGTGGTTGTCTGCCAGCAGGAATTTCGCCCGTCCCGCAGCCAGCAGGGCCTCTAATTTCCCGGTATCGCTTTGGTGGGTTGCGATGATACCGTCAAGATCCTTTATAATATTTTCGTAAGAGGAGTCAAAGTCCTGGTCAGCCTGTGACCCGGTGCCTGCAGAGGAGGCACGGGTATCATATCTTGTCTTTGCACTCTGGATGAACCGTTTAATGCTTGCCTTGACCAGGCCCGCTTTTTCCAGTACCACCGGATCGGTGCTTGGATAGAATGTGCCTTCCTCGTTTTTACCGCCGGTGAGGATGGCATCACAATAGAACAGCGCCTCATCAAGCAGTGCCCATACCTCTGCAATATCTTCGGAGGTATCCCCGGCAATGATCTCTTCAAAAATAAGATGGGCATTGGTCGCTGCCAGCTTGATCTCCATGGCTGCATCGCCGAGCGGGGCAAGGCGCTCGCCCACCATCACCCCTTCGTTTCCGACTTTTTTGATACTGTAAAAACCAGTGATCCCGGTTATACCGGTCAGGATGGCGATGAGCAGGAAAGAAGCCATGAATTTAATCTTGATGTTTAACCCCAACATTTTTCTGAACATTTCTGTCTCCGTAAAATAAGTTTTTGTTGAATGAAAATATTAGCTATAACAAACATGATGAAATAAAGAAAACGATTTCTGTTCCGGGTTAAATAAAACCCGGGAAATCCGCATTACGACAAGATGCCTTTATTTTAGGAAGTTTATTTTAGTAAATTGCTCTGTAATTCGGTATTATGACAAAAACCGGGCCGGGAATCAAATAAATTGTCCATTAAAACGGGATGAAGGGGAAACCACGACAGAGCTGAGGCGCTGACGGCCATGGTTTCCCCCGGTGCTATTTGTGAATAATCGTACCTACATGCTTGCCCTCAAGGGCGTCCTGGATTTTTTCAGGGTGGCGCAGGGCATCAATGACCTGGAGTTCTTTTAAGCATTTCGCGTTTTTCAGCATGGTCAGGATGGGGCGCTCAATGATGAGATCGTCCAGATCCAGTTCAATGAGCTCATCCACTGAGATCTTATCGTAGAATTCAAGCTTGTCCTTATCCTCCGCCTTTTTGGGATCAGCCCCGTACAGGCCGGTTTCATCCTTGAGGTAGATCAGGGATTTCGCCCCGATATTCTCGGCCAGCAAAAAAGCGCCGCAGTCGGTTCTGTGGGGGGGAATGGAGCCGAATTCTGCGGGATGCTCAAAAAAGCCGTAGGGAGGGATGCCGGTGGTGATGGGCAGGTGACCCTGCTTACAGAACATGGTCAGCTGCTCCAGGTGGTCGCCGTGGCCGATTCTGACGCCGCCGTGTTTTGCCAGCAGGACCGAAAGCATCACCGCGTTCTGGGAGGATACCTTATCCCCCAGCTTGGACAGCACCCCAGTGGGCATGCCCAGGTCCACACCGATATTATACACGTGACGGGCACGGGTGCCCCCGCCGGTCATGAGCAGCAGTTTGTACTCATCCTTGAGCCGGATCAGTTCGTCCACAATGGGAAGAATGGCCTTGGCCCCCCTGTCCATGATACTCTGGCCGCCGATTTTCAAGACGTTGATATCCGGGTGCATCCTGAAGTACTCCCCGGATTCGGTTGTTTTTAAAAACTCCTTGCTGACCAGGGATTCACCCAGCAGCGGGGTGTCGATATGAAGCCTACCCTTGTCATCCTGTTCCTTAATGAGTTTTCCCATCTGTCCTCCTGTCTATACGGAAAATTAAGCTCTGTTCAGGGTGAAATTCTGTTCAGATTCCCCCATCATACGGGAAGAATTTAGAATTATCCATAAAATTTCACCTGCATCTAAAATCCCTTTGCTTTCACCCTTTATATAGCCTAATATGAAATTTTGTTGCAGAAGGAGCCGGGCCTTTTACAGATGAAAACAGGAAAAATTCTTCTTGACAAAGGCAAATTTACCGGCTCATTATAGTTTTACCAAACATAGTTTAATTATATGAAACACGGAGGCGTTTAATGGAGATTAAAGTGACCCGGGCCACCCAGACAGGGACCCGGCCCAAGGATGAAGACCTGGGGTTTGGTACAGTATTTACCGATCACATGTTTGTTATGGATTATGAAGAGGGCAAAGGGTGGATGGACCCTCGCATTGAGCCTTTTTCAGATTTTTCCATGTCTCCGGCAGCCATGGTATTCCACTATGGCCAGGCAATTTTCGAAGGACTCAAAGCCTATAAAACACCTGACGGCAAGATCCAGCTGTTCCGGGCCCGGGACAATTTTGCCCGGATGAACCGGTCTGCAAAGGGATTGTGCATTCCCGAGATTGATGTTGATCTGGTCATGGACGGTATGAAACAGCTGATCAAGCTGGAGGAAAAGTGGATTCCCGAAACCCTGGGCACGGCATTGTATATTCGTCCCACCATTATTGCCTCCGACCCGTTCCTGGGTGTGCGGTCTTCCTTTACCTTTAAATTTTTTATCATCCTCTCCTCAGTGGGCGCCTATTATGCCCAGGGGCTGAATCCTGTGAAAATCTGGGTATCCAAGGACCATGTCAGGGCTGTCCGCGGCGGCGTGGGTGAATTCAAGACCGCCGGCAATTACGCCGCAAGCCTCCTGGCAGGTGAAAAGGCCAAAGAAGAGGGATATGTCCAGGTCATGTGGCTGGATGCCCTTGAAATGAAATATATTGAAGAAGTCGGGGCCATGAACATCTTTTTCATCATCAACGGTGAACTGGTGACCCCGGATCTTTCCGGCAGCATCCTGCCGGGCATCACCCGGTATTCCGTCCTGGCCCTGGCTGAAAAATGGGGCATGAAGGTACAGGAACGGAAAGTCAGCATTGATGAACTTTTCGAAGCCCATGAAAATGGCACGCTGACGGAAGTTTTCGGCTCCGGAACCGCAGCAGTTATCTCCCCCGTGGGTGAGATCCGTTACGGCGACCGCGTCATGAACATCGGTGACGGCACCCCGGGCGAAACATCCATGAAGTTCTACGATGCCCTTACCGGCATTCAATACGGAAAAGAAGAAGACACAGAAGGCTGGATAGAGACCATCGAATAGCCGGAATGGCGGCAGATGGGTAATATTAACCAGGGATTTTTTAGACCGGAAGTGCTGAACGAGCGCTCAGTCAAAGATGGAGTTTGATCACCCTCAGACTATTGGAGATGAAATGGCTAAAAAGAAAGAAATCACCCCCATTGGAAAACGGATCAGACGCGCCAGGCTTGATAAGAAGATGAGCCTGGACACCATGGCCAATGAAACAGGATTATCAAAGGACTTTATAAAGAAAATAGAAGGCGGGGAGAAACGTCCCTCAGTGGGAACGCTTCTCCAGATCTCAAGAACCCTTCGCCTGGATTCGGGATTTTTGCTCAAGGAACAGGAGGATACCCTGGAAGAGCGGTCAAATGCCTATACCAAGCGGACGGACAACTATGCCTATACCCCCCTGACACCAGGGGCGGAAAACAAGCATCTAAAGGCATTCCGCATTGTGGTGGAAGCCGGCACCAGCCATGAAGGCGTCGGTTTCCAGCATGAGGGCGAGGAATTTGCCTATGTGCTGTCAGGTGAGGTTGAAATCCAGGTGGGGGATCATGTCAACGTCTTGAAAGCAGGAGAATCACTCCATTTCAATTCGGGAATAAAGCATGACCTGCGCAATGCAGGCCCTGCAAGTGCAGAGCTGATTGTGGTTGTGTATGCACCCTGATTTCCGGATTGAACAGACCCGGTAAGCCTCGGGTCTTAAATTTTTACTGGCCGGTAAACCGGAGCCCGGAAATCCGGGCCTGTTGAATCCGGTCAATGAAAAGGAGTTTATATGCTATTCAAGCTGACTGACGAGCAATTGATGATCCAGAACATGGTCCGCGAGTTTTCACGCAAGGTGATTGCGGCCACAGCTGCGGAACGGGATAAAACCAAGGCGTTTCCCGCAGATAATTTTAAACAGATGGGCGAACTCGGGCTCATGGGAATGATGATTCCCGAAGAGTATGGGGGAGAGGCCGCAGACGCGGTGTCCTATGTGCTTGCACTGTCCGAGATCGCCTATTCCTGCGCCTCCACTTCAGTGGTCATGTCCGTGCAGAACTCCATTGTCTGCGAAAGCCTGAACAAATTCGGAACGGAAGAACAGAAGCAGGAATTCCTGGTTCCCCTGGCCGAAGGCGAGATGATCGGCGCCTTTGCCCTTACCGAACCCGACGCCGGGTCCGATCCGGTAAGCCAGTCCACCACGGCTGTCAGGGACGGGGACGACTATGTGATCAACGGTACAAAACGGTTTATCACCTCAGGCCAGAACGGCAAAGTCGTACTGGTCACGGCAAAAACCGATGAAACCACCGGGCACAGGGGGATTTCCTGTTTTATCGTGCCCAAGGGCACCCCGGGCCTGGTTGTGGGGCATACCGAAGACAAGATGGGATTGCGGGCGTCCGACACCACGGACCTGATCTTTGAGAACTGCAGGGTGCCGGCGGCCAATATGCTGGGCAAAGAAGGCGACGGGTTCAAGATCGCCATGTCCGGGCTGGACAGCGGGCGGATCGGTATCGCGGCCCAGTCCCTGGGGGTTGCCCAGGCTGCCTTTGATGCCGCGGTTAAATATGCCAAAAAGAGAAAGCAATTCGGCGTGGCCGTTACCAAACACCAGGCCATCCGGTTCCAGATTGCCGACATGGCCACCCAAATCGAGGCGGCACGGCAGCTGGTCTTCTCTGCGGCATCCACAAAGGACCGGGGTGAAAACTATACCCGCGAGGCATCCATTGCCAAGCTCTTTGCCTCGGAAATGGTCCAGGATGTCACTGCCCGCGCCATCCAGATGCACGGCGGTTACGGGTTTACAAAAGATTATGATGTGGAAAGGTTTTACAGGGATGCCAGGGTGTTTACCATCTACGAAGGCACCAGTGAGATCCAGCGCATCGTGATTTCAAACTCCGTACTTAAAGACAAGAGAAAGCCCTGATCAGGTCTTTTTTCTTAACCGGCTTGGATATGTAATCGTCCATGCCGGCTGCCAGGAACCTTTCCCTGTCCCCTTTCATTGCATTGGCCGTCAATGCAATGATGGGGGTCCGGAAAGGGGCCTGCTCTTCCAGGACCCGGATCTTGCGGGTGGCCTCTTCCCCGCCCATTACCGGCATCTGGATATCCATGAGGATGGCGTCAAAGCCGGA
>JAKSAX010000460.1 GCA_022361395.1 Desulfobacterales bacterium
ATCTTGTTGGGCACCTTGCTAAAGCCCTAATTTATCCAACAACGGTTTTTCATAGACGTCACTCTCTGCAGGGTAACGTAAGCCATTGAGACCATTTTGTTTTGCTAAAGCCCAAAGTACGCTTTCGCCTGCCGGCAGCACCATCGGTGTAATAGCGTAAACCGGGTCCTCGTATGCTTCTTCCGGAGAAATAAATTCCCACCCCTTTGATCTGAACATAGCGATGATGTCAGGCAAAAATGAAGCGTTAATTGCTTTGGTATGCAAAAGAAGAACGTGCCTCACGCTTCGTTTGAGAATTCGCTTTGATAAAGAGTCGCAGTAAGTGGCGCGATTCCATAAATGATTCAGATAAGCAGTGCGAAACGGTGATGGATCGTCATAAGGATGACTCGCGCGCCACGACAGATAGCGCTTGTTGTAGTACCAATCGCTGGCATCAATGCTCACAGCTCCCGATTTGTATCCGTAGTCTGTCAGCCAACTTCGGAATCCATCACGCTTTGATATTGTTTCTCCCTCTTTGAGATACGGAAAACGCAGACGTTTAGTCCAGCCTGGCAGACCCTTTAACAAGGTTTCATTTTTTTCAGTGTCGAGAATGAATTGTTCCAGCGTCGTGTTCTCCGAACAGAAATTGAGATGGGAATAGGTGTGGTTGGCAACAGCGTGGCCTGCCTTTCCCCAGTCTCTCACCAACCTGAGACCCGCAGGGCTGTCGACCCGTTTCCCTGCGGGAAAGAGAATTGACTTAATTTGAGCGTTTGACAAGGCTTCCAAAATGGATCTGTTCCACGAAGATGCTAACGGTTGATTACGCGGATCAAAGCCATCATCGAACGAGAGCGCTATACTCTGGGATTGACTAATTGAAGGTAGCCAAAACAATAGGGCTATTAAGAGTATGATTAACCGGTTCCAAAAAATATTTGATCTCTCACCTATAACAAAAATAAATCTTTTCATTTCATCTTTCTTTTTCATAAACTTCAATACCTATCGACTACATACAAGCCCAACGTTGCAAAATCTACGGCTCGCCCGTCAGCATTTGATTTGTCGACCATGCCAAAGAATCATCTTATTTAATACCAATAATATAGCGAGTGCCTTTGCCCCGCCCCTGGGTGAGCAGGTATTTATTTTTAACAAGTTCTGAAAGTTTCTTCTTCAGGGTGTTCCGGTTGGCTTTTGTTATGGATTCGATCTCAGATATGGACAACTCGCCATGATCCTTCACAAGTTCAAGGATCTGCCGTGACAGCCTGGGCAACTTTATGAATATTTTTTCTTTCTTGATTTTTTTAGTCAGTAATTCTTTTTGGGTTTTAAGAGCTCGCAAAAAAAATAGTATCCAGGGATCGTATTCCGGATACTCAGATATAGAAGTCACCTGGGATTTTCTTAATGACAGATAATAATTATCCTTGTTTTTTTCAATGATGCTCTCCAGGGAACTGTAAGGAACGTATCGATACCCTTCTTTTAGTAGTAAAAGGGTTGTCAGTATCCGTGACAGTCTGCCGTTTCCATCTTGAAAAGGGTGTATTGCCAAAAAATGAACGACAAAGACAGATATGATTAACAGTGGGTGGAGTTCTTTTTCTTTTAACTGCCTGACTGTCCACTCCATCAACTGTTCCATATCCTTTGGGGTGTCAAAAGGTGATGATGTCTCGAAAATAACACCAAGGCCCTTGCCATCATGACCCAACGCCTCCACATGGTTGGGCATCTTTTTGTATTCCCCACGGTGGCGGCCATCCTTTGTACTGTATTCAAGCAGCATTTTATGTAACTGCCGGACATAATTTTCCGTAAATGAAATGTCTTTATGGGATGTAAAAACGATGTTCATGACATCTGCATAGCCGACCACTTCCTGTTCATCTCTGGATCCAAATGATTTCTTATCTAATCCGGATAACAATAGTTCTATTTCTCGGTCGGACAGTTTTACCCCTTCAATCCGCGTTGACGATCCGATAGATTCTATGGTGGCAACGTGTTTTAATGCGTCAAGCCGTTCCGGCGCCAGATTGCCGATGGCTTTCCATTCACCCTTGAATTCATCTATTTTTGCAATGAGATTCAATATTTCCGGTGTAATTTTAATTATAGGATTTAACACATGTTTTCCATTCAGATATCCAAAAACATACCCATATTTACCCAAAAATTTTCAAAAGTCAAATCTGATAGAATTGTCACATTTCGGATATATTCATTTTGGGATGCCCAAAAACATACCCGTATTTATCCAGGAAATTAAAGAAATGCGAAACCGAGAAATTAAAGTCATTCCGGTTGACCGGCGGCACAGCCGCCGGAACCAAAAGATTCACCGTTCTGTCTGTATTTTGGCTGAATATACCGTGTTTTCTGAATAGATCCTTTCCTTTCAAATGTTCCATAGCCGCATCAAAACAGCTGTCATTAAGCCCTTTTTCCACTAAATGCCCATGGGCGGCCAGAAGATTCACCCGCCACTTTTTTTGGCATCTGAATTGAAAACCACGCCAAAATCAACTGGCAATGCAATTGGCACTAACCAGCTAACACATTGAAAATAAACAAAATTCACTCAAGGCACGCATATTGCTATGTAAAATATCCAAGCCGGAAACAAAATCCGGGAAACAAATTAAAAAGAAAGGAGAAAAACAATGGTAACAACAGGGTAGGATTAGGGCCCTATTTCGCAAGTCTGCACAGGACAGGTAAAAATCATATCTTCACAGGTAGCCCTGAGGCCTGATCCTGAAAGTATCTTTAATCTGAATCAAATCATCAACATCTAAATCAGAAGGAGTATCATTATGGTAAATGTCTTTGCTACCTGGGTCGGAGAACCTTGCAAAGAACCAAAACCTCTTGGTTCTAACAATAATCAAGACAGACTGCCCGTTTTTCCGGATGTAACAGGCCTTAGAGAGATTGCAAGGAAAGTGGGAAACCCCGGCGTAAAATTTCATTTTTGCTGTTTGGCAAAATATGCACACAAATATAAGCCTTGTTTTCCCCCAAAGGTAACCATTATACCTATTGAAGAGCAATTCGAAAAAACCCGTCGGCCGCTTCGAAGACGTACCGCACCGACAGGCGACTTAAGTGAAGATGTCGAGTACATTATTCGCCAAACCATTGGATATGGCGGAAATGAAGAGTTTCAAAAAAAACATTTAGCATTTGTCAAAGATCTGTGGTCTCTGTATTGCGTTTGGAAATTTGGTGGCTATCACCTTGATGCCGGTTGTTTTCCTGGCAATGGGAACGTCAAGTTCCCAGACTGTTTAACGCTTGGGATTGTAGAATCCACAGAGCAAGGAAGGAAACAACGTTACAATTACAAGGTAACGCCCCGAAGATTTAAAAAATTCCCGGTGGTTTTTTACGACTCATCCGTAACGACTTTGAAAGGTCAGGGAATAGGACTGAACATCGCACAGTCCGGCCCATCCGTGTTAAAACAATTCTTTGATGTCTGGGCCATCAGGGGACCTGAAGGCCATGAATCGGTTAGAATAGCTCTTGAAACTTATGTGAACCTGTGGTTTGCAGTTCATGAGGGCGACCTCAGTGAGGAGAACTATCTTAAAGCTATGCGCGCAACCATTGTGTCGGCCTGCATGACAGGTATATCCCAAAGTGAGAGTGGGTGGGTAAACAAGAGCACTTTAATGCCAGCTTTAGGTCCAACATTAAAAGAGCCCAGTATCAGAAAATATAATTATAAAAGCCACAGATAAAGAGAATTAAAAGAAACCGTGTCGACCACCTCGGCCCGGGATAAGCGGAAAGACTTTGACGGAAGGGCTGCCGGGTATTGGCAGCTCGCCTACCCTCCGGCTTGCAGTATCCCCGGGCTTGTACCATTAAGGTATACCAATGATTTCAGCAGTAGGATATAATCGGACAATTTTCCAGCCCACCCGCGTGTGTACGAGTGGACATTCACATTTAAGTTACTGACCGCATATCATGCAAAATTTTAATTATATACATCTTGGAACAATTGAGATCTTGGATCAAGGGATTATCCTCCCTTTTTATATTATAGACGCAGATTCTAATATCGATTTTGTATGAGAAAACCATTCCCCCCGTGAAAATGCAAGGACAAACGTTGAGTTTGAGAAAATGCTTTACCTGCTATAGGTAGTATAAGGCAGCCGGAGGCGCGGATGCCCGGAATGGCGTGAAATTTCCGGGGCCTCACGGACTGAAAGAACCGGGAATTTCCGCTGCCCTGCAGCCCAGGACGGGCGGAAGGTCTTTAATAGAGGGTACCGCGGCTCCGGCTGCCGGGTCTGTGCCTGTGCCTTCCGTACTCATTCCCGGTTTGATCAATTGGCCTGGAGCATCAGAACAGCAACCGTACCGTTTCTCTCTTCCGGGCTGTTGTTGTTCACCGTTACAGATCCACCATGAAGCTGTGCAATCTCCTTTACAAAGTTAAGTCCAAGCCCCGTGCTCTTCTTGCCTGTGTCCGGTCGCCGGACGGAATAAAACCGGTCAAATATTTTTCCGCCTGCATAATCCGGAATACCAGGGCCCCGGTCTATTATTTCCACGGAGACCAGGTCCTCTTCTTTTTTCAATGATACAGCTATCTCGCCGCCTTCGGAGCTGAACTCCAGGGCATTTTGAAAGAGGTTCATGACAGCCTGGTTCAGAAGGAGAGGGTCGCCTTTGACGTTGCATCCGCTCTCCAGGTTTTCCTCTACGCGGATGCTGCGGCTGTGTATCCCGTGGCTGGAACTTTGAATAACATCCGTCACCAGCACTTTCATATCAATGGATTCCGTTTTTTCCAGTCCGTCCCGGTGCTCAAGGGAGGAGAGGGCAAGCATTCTGTCCACCAGAGCCTGGATCCGCTTTGATTCAGACCTGATATTGGCCAGGAAACGTTTTCTCTGGGCATCGGGGACGTTGTCTTCCTCCAGGAGTTCGGAGGCACCGGCAATGGCGGCCACAGGGCTTTTGATCTCATGGGTGAGGGATTGGACATAAGCTTCAATGTACTGTCTGGCTTCAAGGTCGGCATGTATTTTTTCAACGGCTCTGCCCACTTCTCCGATATCGCTTTTGTCAAAATCCGGACGGGAGGTACTCTCCCCCTTTGTCAGACTTGCGACATACCTGCTGAGCCGTTCCAGGGGCCGGGTGATAAAAAACATGACCGGAATACTTAACACAAGTGCCAGAAGGGCAGCCATCAAAGAACGTTTCAATATCTGGGATTTGGCAAAAGAAATAAAATCGTTGATATTGGCCGTGGGCTTGCCAATGGAAAGCACCCCCTGAACGCTTCCGTTTACCATAATCGGGGCGGCCACATAAAGCGTGGACATGGAAAGGCGCTGCGGATCATCCTTGCTGGATCTTGCCCCGTACTCCCCCCGGAGGGTGAGGAAAACATCCCGCCACTTGGAATAGTCAGTGCCGGGGGGATCGCGCTTCAGTGAATCAAAGATCAGGATACCCTTATTATCGGTGATATAGACCCGCATATCCACATGGGTTTTCAGGAGCTGGTAAATCTTTGCTGAGAAGCGGTCATTGTATACGGTTTCAAAAAGTTTTCTGAATTTATCCGTGGAAAAGGAATGGCCGGACATCTCAATGGAAACAATACCCGCAAGAATCCTTGCTTCATCCACCAAAGCCTCTTCAACCCCTTCCAGATAGCGGAACTTGAGGCTGTCCTGGAAACCGGTCGTCATGTAATAAAATGCAGGTATGAAAAAGAGGCAGTAGGTAATGACAATCCTTGTCCGAAGCCTCATATGTCCTCGCGCAGAGAATAACCGATTCCCCTGTGGGTTTTTATGGGATCAATATCCGGGGTGATTTTTTTAAGTTTTGCCCGGATGTTTTTGATATGGGCATCCACGGTGCGGTCGGTGCTCATTCCGGGATCGTCCCATACCATCTCCATGAGCTGATCCCTGGAGTAGACCCGGCCGGGATGAGTGATAAACAGGGAGAGTATCCCAAATTCATACCGGGGCAGGTCAAGGGCCCGACCGCAATAGGAGACAAGACAGCGCTCCTCATCCAGAGACAATCCTGCGGACAGTTCTGCCGGATTTTTATCCCGGCCGCCGGTCCGCCGGAGAACTGCCTTGACCCGGGCAGACAACTCCCGAGGACTGAAGGGCTTGACCATATAGTCGTCTCCACCGATCTCAAGCCCCACCACCCTGTCGATCTCGTCCGAACGGGCCGTAAGAAATATTACGGGAACGGATGACCAGGCCCGGATTTTTTTGCACAGCTCCATTCCGTTCACATCTGGCAGCCCGATGTCCAGAACGATCAGATCCGCCCCTCCCGACCTGACAAGGCTTTCCACTCCCCGGCCTTCTGATAGCCAGGTGGTTTCGAACCCTTCTGTTTCAAGGGCATATTGAATATTTTCTGCGATTGAAGACTCATCTTCAACGATCAGTATATGTTTCATTTCACCCATTCTTCACATTCAGTTCCTAAAGACTTCACATTCGGGTTTTAGCATTATTCTCATCCAAGTACAATTTTTCACTCAGCCATAAACCATTAGAAGAGGAGGACTAAATTGGAACAATCTTTTTTTAAGAAAATCGGGATGATTGCAATTCTCATCATCCTTCTGACCGTACCGCTGCAGCTTATTTTTCATACCATTCAGGAGCGCAGTAAAAGGAATGTCGGTGCATACAGGGAGATTGCCGCCAGTTGGGGCCCGGCCCAGAATATAACTGGGCCTGTACTTACAATTCCCTACTATGATGGAGACGGTAATGTAAGTTACGGCTATTTCCTGCCCGACACCCTGAATGTTAAAGCCGATCTGAATCCGGAAAAACGGTACAGGGGAATATTTAAAATCATTGTGTACGGTTCCGAAATATCCATGGCAGGATCATTTCCAAAACCCGACTTTTCCCGGTGGGGAATTGAAAACTATCAAATCCTCTGGGATAAGGCCACAATGACCCTGGGAATTAACGGACTGAAAGGCATCAGGGAGATACACAATTTCCAATGGAACGGCAACCCGGCAGAGATCAGGCCTGGAGAGAAAATGCCTCAGGGGCTTCAGGGGGTCACCGGTTTTATTTCACCGGATCAGGGATCAGATCAGGACCACGGCCAGGCTGAAAACCAATTTCGGGAAACCAACCAGTTCAGGATCAGCTTCATGGTCCACGGTTCCAGGCAGATCAGTTTCTTCCCGGCAGCGGATAAAACCCTTGTGGAGATCGAATCTTCCTGGGCCCATCCTGGTTTCAGAGGAAGTCACCTGCCCTCATCACGAACGATCACAAAAGACGGGTTTAAAGCCAGATGGCAGGTCTCAAGCTTCGGAAGGGACTATCCGGGGATGTGGCTGTCCGGCGATGAGGCCTATACCCGAATGCTGGCAAACCGGGGATTCGGGGTGGAACTAATCCAGCCGGTGAATTTTTACACCACATCGGAAAGATCCGTGAAGTACGGGCTGCTCATTATCAGCCTGACTTTTCTCTGCTTTTTCATGTTTGAAATCCTGAACCGCCTGAAAATCCATCCTATGCAGTACCTGCTGGTCGGCTTCAGTCTCAGCCTGTTCTACCTTCTCCTGATTTCATTTGCAGAACACATCGGGTTTTTCCCTGCATACCTGCTCTCTGCATCTGCCTGTATCATCCTGATTACCTGGTATACAAAATATGTCCTGAATAAAAGATCGGCCACAATTATAACAGGGGCTGCACTGTCAGTCTTCTTCAGCCTGTTTTATATCATATTGCAGCATGAAGGATACTCTCTTGTCATCGGCTCCTCAAGCCTTTTTGTTATCCTTGCCCTTGTGATGTGGCTGACCCGGAAACTGGACTGGTATGCCATATTTAAAATAACCGCCGGCATAAAGAGAAGCCCACTGCAACGAAACAGGCAACCCAGTCCGAAACCGGTGGAAGGGGGTGTTAAATGAGATTAATCATTGCTGTCGCTGCCCTACTTTGCCTGTGCCACCCCCTCACTTGTCCTGCGGAAACGCAACCACCTAAAATCAGGGTCGTTGGGGAGCATAAGGCCCAAGTAGCACCCGACCATGCTGTCCTGAAAGTCAGGATAAGAAACAAAGCCGACTCTGCCAGGGCCACAAAAGCACTAAACCAAAAGACGCTGCAGAAGACCTTGCAAATCCTGTCCGGATTCAACATCAAAGACCGGGATATAGAGACTTACGGCCCCTATATGACTCCTGGCATCACTTCAGCCTCAACGGTCCGGGCCATCATCCGTGACTTTGAAACAGTCTCCGCAATGGTACATGCTCTTTCCACAAAATCCGGCACTAAGATTGAAGAGCTCAGGTATGGCCATTCACAGCTCCCGGTACTTATGAAGGAGGCGCAGACTCTGGCCTTGTTAGATGCAAAACAAACCGCATTGTCCATGGCTGAAACTCTTGGTGCAGACCTCGGGGAGGTGATATTCATCCAGGAACAATCCGTTCCTGATGACAAGGCATTTAAAATCACCCATGATATCTGCATCAGGAAAAGAATTGAAGTGGTGTTCCGGTTAGGGCCGGCCCTCAATCCATAGGAGGCAACCCTTATGCCAACCATCATGACCCATGCTCTGGCAGGTGCGGCACTTGGTCAGGCCGCCCCTGCCGGGATCCCGAAATTCAGGCTGTCCGTCTGTCTTGGTTGTGCCGCTATGCTTCCGGATCTTGATGTGATCATGTTTGCCCTGAAAATACCGTATTCCCACGTACTAGGACACAGGGGATTTTCCCACTCCGTTATTTTTGCAATGGTATTGGCTCCGCTGATCACATGGCTTGCCGGATATGCCGCTGATCCAAAACGGTATTTCAACACTGGGCTTATATTTTTGGCAGCGATACTCTCCCATGGTATTCTGGACGCCTTGACTGATGCAGGGCTGGGGGTGGGATTTTTCATTCCCTTTACAGACGAACGGCACTTTCTCCCCTGGCGGCCGGTGATGACGGCCAGCCTGAACCCGTCCTCTTTTTTAAGCCGGGAAACCCTCCGGATTCTGGAGAGCGAAGCTGTTTATATCTGGTTGCCTCTGACAGCCGTCATTTTTCTATTTTCAATAATCAGGAGAGTGAAAAACTGTCCCGGCGCAGAAACGTCTGCGCCGGGGAAGTAAGGTGAAGTGATCAGGCGGTGAATTTTGAAATCAGGCCGAGGACGTGATCAATATCTGCCTTAGTATGGCAGGCGTTAATCTGAAAACGGATGGTTTCATCCCCTTTGGGCACCACAGGGAAGGTGAGCCCCACAACCAGGACACCGTTTTCGTAGAGGTTGCGGACCAGGTCATGGGTTTTGGCCGTGTCCCTGACCATCAGCGGTACCACGGGATGGGGGCCGGGGATGGATTCAAGGCCCAGGTCATCCAGGCCTTTCCTGAACCTGGCAGTCACTGTCTTGAGATGGGCCAGGCGCTCAAGGCCTTCATCACTGTCGCAGATGTCAATGGCTGCGGTGGCTGCGGCACAGTCGGCAGCGCTTAAGGGGTTGGTATAAATATAGGTATCTGCCTTTTGGCGGACGGATTCGATTACCGTGGGGCTGCCGGCGATAAACCCGCCGTTTACCCCGAAGGCCTTGCCAAAGGTGCCCACCACAATATCCGGCCATGCACCGGCATATTCCGGAGTTCCCCTGCCGGTGTCGCCATAGGCGCCGATGCCGTGGGAATCATCCACCACTGTGATTACCCCGTCTTTGAACTTATGATCATAAGCCTTGCAGATCTCCACGATCTCGGAGATGGGGGCATAGTCGCCTCTCATGGAAAAGATGCCGTCAAAGACAACCACCACCCGCTCTATTTCAGGTGAGACCTCATCCAGGCAGCGTTTCAGGTCGTCCATGTCATTGTGCCTGAAAATGCCTTTGTTGGCGCTGGGGATATTGGTGATGCGCATGGCACGGATGATGGAGTTATGGTTCAGCTGGTCCCCGATCCAATGGGTCTTTTTATTGGAGATGGACAGGGCCAGGCCGCAGTTGGAGGTATAGGCCGAGTTGAATATTTTGGCTGCAGGCTTTTGCACAAATGCTGCAATCCGCTCTTCCAGGCGGGCATGGGGGGTAAAGGTGCCGTCGATAAACCGCACTGCACCCGGGCCGACCCCGAATGCATGGGTGGCCTCATCCGCCGCCTTTACCACCTCACGATGAAAGGAGAGGGAGAGATAGGAGTTGGAGTTCAGCCGGATAAATTCATTATCGCTGCCTTCCAGTTTATAGCGGGGGCCTTTTTCTCCTTTGGCAGGGATACAGGCCGTAATGACGCGTTCAGGAATTTTGGCCCGGCCTTCGGAGGCCAAAACATCCAGTTCGGACTTCAGACTATTGTCAAGTTTGTTAGTGGACATATCTCTTCTCCATTATTAAATGGTATTATTTGGGCAGCAAAGAAAGCCGGGGAAATTTTTTCATACCCCTTTTCTCGCTTTTCCAGCTTTACCTGCGCTTCCCGCTCTATTCCCAATCAAGAACAACCTTACCGGATTCACCCGATATCATCACCTCAAACCCCTTCTCAAATTCCGTATAATGGAACCTGTGGGTAATCAAGGCGCTGATATCCAGGCCGGACTGGATCATGGTGGTCATCTTGTACCAGGTTTCATACATTTCCCTGCCGTAGATCCCCTTGATGGTGAGCATATTGAACACCACCTTGTTCCAGTCTATCTCCGTATGGTCGGGCATGATGCCCAACAGGGCAATTTTACCACCGTGGCACATATTGTCCAGGATATCGTTCAGGGCAGCCGGGTTGCCTGACATTTCCATGGCCACGTCAAACCCCTCTTTCATGCCAAGCTGTTTCTGGATGTCGGTCAGGTTTTCCCGGGACACATCCACGGTAAGGGTGGCACCGGACTGCTTTGCCAGTTCCAGCCGGAACGGATTCACATCTGTCACCACAACATGGCGGGCACCGGCATGGCGGGCGATGGCCGCTGCCATGCAGCCGATGGGACCTGCCCCTGTGATGAGCACATCCTCCCCGAGCACATCAAAGGAAAGGGCGGTGTGGGTGGCATTTCCCAGGGGATCAAAACAGGCCAGCACATCTTTAGGGATGGTGTCATCACAATACCAGACATTGGTCACCGGAATGGCAAGATACTCGGCAAAGGCGCCCGGGCGGTTCACACCCACGCCTTTGGTATTTTTACACAGGTGGCGGCGCCCGGCCAGGCAATTCCTGCAATGCCCGCAGACCAGGTGGCCTTCCCCGGACACCAGGTCTCCGGGTTTAAAATCCGTTACATGGGATCCCACCGCTGCAATGGTGCCCACAAATTCATGGCCCACGTGCATGGGAACGGGGATGGTCTGCTGAGACCACTTATCCCAGTTATAGATATGGACGTCCGTTCCGCAGATGGCTGTCTTAAGAATTTTGATGAGCACTTCGTTGTGGGCAATTTCCGGAACCGGCACATCCTGAAGGACCAGGCCCGGCTCAGCCTTTGCCTTGACCAGTGCTTTCATGGTTTTCATATCCGCCTCCTTATTATTTAAATTTAAACATCTGTAATCAGAACTCTCTTTTAATCTGTTTAGACTGCTCCCTTTTATATTTTATGTCAAGTAATTTTTAGGCTATATTTTGAATTTTATGTAATTTATCGATTATTTTTTGTTTATTTCGCAAAATACGAACAAAATTTTGTCGAAACCTTGATCCCGGAACACCTTTTCTCTATAGTCTAAAAGGCCGCGTAAGAATCAGTTCACATTCTGTTTGCAAAATACCCAATGTTTTAAAGGTTTTTGTAAACAGACCAGGTGAAGTCATTTTTGCGCGATCCTTAAGCTGAAAACGTTATTATTTTGATGAGGAGAGCAGCAAGATGACCTTGATGGACGGTGACCTGGATGAACTTGAAATAAACATTATATTAGCGCTTCAGGAAGATGCGCGCAAATCCTTTAAAAGCATAGCAAAGGAACTGAATGTGTCCGAGGGCACCATAAGCAACCGGGTGAACCGTTTAACCCAGAAGGGAATTTTGAAACTGGAGGCCCGGGTAAATCCCTTTGCCCTTTCCACCAAAGTGGCTGCCCTCCTGGGGATAAATCTTAAGCACAGATGCCATGCCCAGGCAGTAACGGAGATCCGGGCCCTTCCAAATGTCAACGCGGTCTGGGTGACCACCGGAAAATACGATATTTTTGTGGAAGTTATGGCAGACTCCATCAATGATCTCAATGATTTTATCTTTGACCGCGGCATCAACCGGGTCAACGGCATAGAATCCACTGAAACCCATATCATGCTCCAGTCTGAAACAAAATTTTTTAAAATCAGCAGAGAGTAATCACAAATTACAGGAGTCAACTTTAACTCCGGAATTTTCTTGACTTTTTTTCAGGATTAGGTTAAGGTTTTGCGTTTATTGTAGTTTGATTTGTTAACCTATAACCAGACAGCGTAAGGATTATAATTTTATGAAACGTACATTTCAGCCCAGCAACCGGAAAAGAACAAGAAAACACGGATTTCTCAAAAGAATGTCCTCCCCGGGCGGCAGACGCGTCATCAATGCCAGACGGGCCAAAGGCAGAAAAAGACTGACTACTGTTTAGTCTGTAACTTGAGTAACTTTACATTACCCAAAGATGCAAGGCTCCTGAAACGGGCCGAATTTTTAAAGCTTTCAAAACAGGGAAAGAAGATACGAACAGGCTATTTTATAGCCGCTGTTCTTAACGGAACAGGCAAACACAATCGCATTGGAATAACCGTATCTAAAAAAGTGGGGAATGCAGTAGCGCGGAACAGGGTAAAACGGCTTGTAAGAGAATATTTCAGACACCATAAAGATTTGGTACCCGGAATAAAAGATATTAATATTATCGCACGCAAAGGCCTGACCACCCTGTCCAACAGACAGATTATTGAGAAGCTTGATAAACTTTTTTTAAAAATAGCGTTGGCATATAATGATCAAACAGCTATTAACCATATTGATTAGATTTTATCAATTGTTTATATCACCGCTTTTGGGGGCCAATTGCAGGTATGTACCGACCTGTTCGGCATATGCCCTGGAAGCGGTTGAAAAATACGGCAGTCTCAAAGGCAGCGCACTTGCCCTGAAAAGGGTATTGCGCTGTCATCCGTTCCGGGCCGGGGGTTATGACCCGGTTCCGTAACTGATTTGTTACGCTTCACTGCTTTCCTCTTCTTTTGGGATCGCGCAAAAATAACTTCACCTAAGTCTGTTTATAAACACCCTTAAAATATCGGGTGTTTTGTAAACCGACTGTGAACTGATTCTTACGCCATCCCCTTTGTTAAATTTTTTTATTTTTTAGGAGAGAAGATGGATGAGCAAAAACGATTATTGTTAGCTGTGGTGCTTTCCATAATAGTCCTCGTGGGCTATCAGTTTTATTTTACACCGGAACCCCAGCTTGATAATCCCTCCCAGGAAGTCCCGTCCCAGACCCAGGAGCAACCGGCCCAACCCCAGTCAAATGTGTCTGATTACACGGCTCAGCAAGTTCAGGTTCCCCAGCCGGCAGTTAAGGATTTCCGCACCATATCCGTATCCACCCCGCTGTATAACATTGCCGTTTCAGAACATATGGCAGCGGTAACAAGCCTGACACTGAAGGACTTCAAGGAGACCAACAGGAAAGATTCCCCTTTAAAACAGCTGGTTTCCCCTGAGCTTATCAACACCCGTGGCGGCACCCTCTCCTTTGACACGGCAGGCGGCAGTATCCAGGGCCTCGGCAATGCGGTATATTCCGCAGATGCGGATGTCACGGACCTTACCCTGAATGAGGGGGAGAAAACCATTACCTTTTCATGGACAAATCCCCAGGGTATCTCCGTGAAAAAAATATTAAGGTTCAGGGCAGACTCCTATCTCATTGACTGCGATGTTGTGATCCAGAACGGATCGGGCATGCCCGTCAACGACGCCATTTCCTTTTCGATTCCGGGCCTTTACAACGACGAGGTCAGGAAACGGTCCAGGTTTGCCTTTGAGGGGCCTGTGGTTTATCTTGACAACCAGTTTGACGATATTGACCCCGATGATCTTGAAGACAAGGACACCTATACGGGCACCTTTGGCTGGGCCGGGTATACAGACCGGTATTTCCTGACCGCAGTCATGCCCAGGGAGGCTTCTCCAGCTACCCTGAAACTCTCCTATGTCAACGACATTGTGGACAGCCGCTATGTCCAGAAAGTTGAACGCCTGGATCCGGGCAAACAGGGCAAATACGGCTTTACCCTCTTTATGGGACCCAAGAGCCACAAGGTGCTGAGCCAGTATGACAATGACCTGGCCAAGTCCATTAATTTCGGATTTTTCGATATCCTTGCAAAACCCCTGCTCATTGTCATGAATATCATCCACGATGTGCTTCCCAACTACGGTATTGCCATCATCCTTCTCACCGTCCTGATCAAACTCATCTTCTGGCCCCTGGGCACCAAAAGCTACAAGTCCATGAACGAGATGAAAAAAGTACAGCCCCTGATGATGGAAATCCGGGAAAAGTACAAGGATGACAAGCAGCGGATGAACCAGGAAATCATGGGACTTTATAAGACCTATAAGGTAAATCCGGCTTCCGGCTGTCTGCCCCTGCTGGTCCAGATGCCCATTTTCTTTGCCCTGTACCGCATGCTGTACATGGCCATTGAACTGCGCCACGCCCCCTTTGTCGGCTGGATCAACGACCTGTCCGGCCCGGACCGCCTGTTCAACTTTGATTTTTCCATTCCTTTCATGTATGCCCCCAGCGGCATTCCCGTGCTGACCCTTGTCATGGGCGCCTCATTCCTGCTCCAGCAGAAAATGACCCCCACGGCAGGTGATCCCATGCAGGCCAAAATGATGATGCTTATGCCTATATTCATGACCGTCCTGTTCATCAACTTCCCGGCAGGTCTGGTTTTGTACATGCTCGTCAACAACGTTATCTCAATGGGCCAGCAGTTTTACACACAGAAGAAATTAGCCTAAGGAGGCCATATGAAAGAAACCCAGGAATTTACCGGAAAAGATGTCAGCAAAGCTGTTGATAACGCCTGCTCCGCCCTTGGTCTTTCCAAAAGTGATCTTAACTATGAGGTAATCTCTACAGGAACCTCCGGTATATTCGGCATCGTTGGCCGGAAGGATGCCAAAATAAAGGTGACCCTCCCGGCGGAAGAAGCCTCCGGGGATTCGGAGATGGAGGGCATTCTCTCCATTGTTGACGAGGCATTCGGAGAAGACACCCGGCTGGAAGGGGCGCCTGCGCCTAAGCCCGCAGCAAAACAGGAGCCAAAGAAAAAACCCGGAAGGAAAAAGAAGAAAGAGCCCTCTTCCGCTGATAAAGCAGCACCTAAAGAAAAGGCCGGCGAAGCGGAACAGGACGACACCAACGGCCGCTGGGACACCAAACCTGCAGAACGGCCCGGCAGAAAAAGCCCTGAAAAACAGAAGGCTGAGATACCGCCGCCGGTGGACGTGACCCAGGAGTCAATTGACCTTGGCAAGGAAGCCCTGCAGAAGATGGCCGACCTGATCACTGATGAAGCTGAGATTGAAGCGGTCACGGACCAGGACAGGCTTACCCTCCAGATCACCGGAGGCAATGCCGGTATTCTCATCGGCCGTAAAGGCCAGACCCTGGATGCCATGCAGTTCCTCACTGATAAAATTATTAACCGGAAGAGTGAAGCCCGCGTCAGGGTCAAGGTTGACATTGAAGGGTATATGGAGACCCGGAAGGCCAACCTCAAGCATCTGGCCTACAAAATGGCCGAGAAAGCCAAAAAGACCGGCAGACCTGCCACCATTAACCAGATGAGCGCCCAGGACCGGCGTATTGTCCACCTGGCGCTGAAGGACGACAACCAGGTCAGAACCCAGAGCATGGGTGACGGCTATTACAGGCGCCTGGTTATCTTCCCCAAAAAGAGAAACTCTTACAGGGGAAAACGACGGAACAAGAGATAAATGACAGATACAATTGCCGCAATAGCCACCCCATTCGGCAGCGGCGGTATTGGCGTCATACGGATATCAGGCCCCGGGGCCTTCGGCATAGCGCAAAAGCTGTTCTCGACCTCCAGGGGCCCTGAAAAAAAACCGCCGCAGCTCACATCACACAGGGTTTGCCACGGATTTATTCTGGATGGCGGGGATGTCATTGATGAAGTCCTGGTTATTCCCATGGAAGGCCCCAGATCCTATACAGCCGAAGATGTGATTGAAATCCAGGCCCACTCCGGCACCATTGTACTGCGGCGGATACTGGGGCTGATCTTTGATTGCGGCGCCAGACCGGCAGAGCCGGGTGAATTCACCAAACGTGCCTTTTTAAACGGGCGTATTGACCTCACCCAGGCAGAGGCTGTTGCAGATATCATCAATGCACGCTCCGACTCCTCCCTTAAGTTCGCAGCCTCCCAGAATCTCGGCAGCCTCAAAGATGATATCGTCCAGATGAAAGATATCCTGATGGATCTTTTATCACGGCTTGAGGCATCCATTGATTTTCCCGACGAGGTTACCCCCTTTTCATTTTCAGGGGATGATGAGGCCAGCCTTGATCTGGTTATAGAACGCTGCCAGACCCTGATCCAGCAGTATGAAGATGCCTGTTTCCTGAAAACAGGTATCCGTGTGGCCATCTGCGGGGAACCCAACGTGGGCAAATCCAGCCTCATGAACCAGCTGCTGAACAAGGAAAAATCCATTATCACCGCAGTTCCCGGAACCACCCGGGATCCCATTGAAGAGGGGCTGAACATCGAAGGAATCCCCTTTGTGGTCATCGATACCGCCGGGATCCATGAGACGGACGACCTTGTGGAAATCATCGGTATTGAAAAGGCAAGGGATCATATCGGCATTGCAGATATCATCCTGTACCTGAGTGAACCGGGGAAAACCTTTTCGGAGAGGGCCTTTTTAAAGACCGTTCCCGAAGAGAAAAAAACCCTGTTTGTCATCAATAAAATGGATCTTGTGGAAGACGGCAAGCCTGGCAAGCCTGCGCTTCCTACCCTGCCCGACCACCTGTCCCATATCCCTGTGGTGGAAATATCCGCACTCACGAACCTGGGGATCGACCGTCTGAAACAGCGCCTCATGGATTTTTGCATCCGGAACCTGGATATGGAAAACGACGCCGTCATTCCCAACCTGCGGCATAAAACCGCTTTAAGCCTGGCCCTTGACCACCTGACTGCCGTACGCGCGGGTATGGCGGAGGGCCAGGAAGAAGAAACTTTGGCACTGGATGTTAAAAACAGCATTGATTCCCTTGGAACAATTACAGGGGAGACCGCCTCTATAGATATATTGGATGCTATTTTTAACAACTTCTGCATAGGAAAATAAAGGAATCCCCATGGCATTAGATTTAGAAAAACATTTTGTAAAGTACGAAGCCCTTGTCGGCATGGTAGACCAATTGTTCAACAAGGTAAAAGACGAATTTCCCAAAGAGGTGTTCTGCAGGGAAAAATGCTCGGACTGCTGCTATGCAATCTTTGATCTCACCCTGATCGAAGCCCTCTACCTGAACCACAAGTTCAAGGAAAATTTCTCCGGCAGCCGGAAGGCGGACCTGATCGCCATTGCAGACAAAACCGACCGGGCACTGACAAAGATGAAACGGGACGCCGTCAAAGAGGTGAAAAAAGGTGAGGAAGAGCTTGAAGTCGTGGGCCGCATGTCCCAGGAACGGGTCCGGTGTCCCCTGCTGGGGGAGGACAACCTCTGTCTCATGTATGACAACCGCCCCATCACCTGCAGGGTTTACGGCATACCCACCTCCACGGCAGGCGCCTCCCATATCTGCGGCCGGACCAACTTTGTGCAGGGAAAGGCCTATCCCACCCTGAACATGGATAAAATTTACACCCAGCTCCAGTTGTTTTCCGCAGAACTGGTAAAAGATATTAAATCCGAAAACATCCGGATGCACGAGCTCCTGATACCGGTTTCCATGGCCATGGTCACCAATTTCAACGAAGACTACCTTGGCGTGAAAAACAAAAACTAAATAGGGATAATCCGATGGAAAGCAAATTCACCCCCGAGGAAATAGAAGAGCGGAAAAAAGCCATATTCGACGCCATGGGCAAGCGCGGCCAGCGCCAGATCATGAAAAAGGGATATGATAAGTGGGATCCGTTCGAAGAACCCAAAGATCCCATTGATATCCGCAAGGACAAGACCAAACGGACCTCCCAGGTCTTGATCCGGGAGTTCCTCTCCTCAGTGGATCACGAGGAATACAGCAACTCCTTTGCGGAAGGCGCCTTTGAAATGTGCCTGGGTATTGTCAATGAAGAGGAAAAGATCAGGGGAATGTTTGAATTTGCCGCCTGGTATGCGGAACTGCTCAGAAAAGAGGGGTATGACTCCCTTTAACCGCGAGGCAGTACTGGAGATTCTTTTTGACTCCGAAGCCAGGTTGACGGCCAGGGCCTATATCCTCCAAATTGCCGGGGCCCTGTCCATACCACCGTCGAAAGCCAAAAAAATACTAAAAGACCTGGTCAATGACCAGACCCTGGCCTACCAGGAACTTTACGGCGCCACCTATGTCATGGAAAGCTTTTCAAAACCGGTCCGCATCACTGACCGGTTTTTTATCACGCCGCCGGGCATAGCCTTCACCCCGCGGCCCCATGAATTTGACATCAGGATCTTTCCCGGCATCTCATTCGGATCAGGCCATCATCCCACAACCCGGCTCTGCCTCCAGGCCCTTGATCATCTCTTTTTCAAACTCCCAGAAGCTGACAGGCCCCGGCAGGGCGAAACAGGGGATATAGGAACAGGTTCAGGCATTTTAGCCATTGCCATGTGCCTGGCCGGGATGGAGCGCTGCCGCGCCTGGGAAATAGACGCCAATGCAGTAAGCGAGGCCAGGCGGAACGTAACCGCCAACAGCCTGGACAACAGGGTCTCCATAATAGAAGATCTCATGAGCCCGGATAACCTTAGCTTAACCCTTCTTACCGCCAACCTGAGGTTCCCCACCCTCAAGCAGCTGGCCCCCTTAATCCTTGAGGCAACCGCACCGGGTGCTCCCCTGGTTTTCTCCGGCCTGCGCACCTGGGAAAAGGAAGCCCTGCTCTCCCACTATAAGGATTTCGGCTTTTCCTGCATCTGGGATAAAAATGAAAAAAACTGGTCTTCGGTAATTCTCAGAACGGCTTCCTGACCCTATTTTCCTCAAAAACCAATACCGGCAGCAGCGCCTTTCCCGGATCGGTCCCCAGCCGTTATCCTGAATAAAACGGATTGACACAGGTAGAGAAGTCGGCAATGATCTGCCCCTTTTCATAGGCCCTGAAAAATGCATCCACCACATCCGGACGCAGATTTTTTCCCTTAAGCTTTTCCATCAGCTCCAGGGAACCCGAAGCAGGCATCGGCTCCTTGTAGGGACGCCTGGACCTCAGGGCGTCCCAGATATCGGCGGCGGCAATGATACAGCCGTCCCTTGGAATATCATCTCCCTTCAGCCCGAAAGGATAGCCTTTGCCGTTACCCCAGTTTTCATGGTGGGTGGCGGCGGCCAGAGAGATGCCCTCCCACTCCTTAAGGCTGATTTCATTCAGGATGTCATAGGATTTCTGCGCGTGGGTTTTCATCTCCTTCCACTCATCTTTATCCAGTTTACCCGGCTTCAGGAGTACGGCATCAGATACCCCCATTTTCCCTACGTCGTGGACCCAGGCGGCAATGAGCAGCCGGGTCAGATCCTGGCCTTCCAGCCCCATCTCCCTGCCGATGAAAAGAGAGGTGGTCGCCACCCGTTCAGAATGGCAGCCGGTAGTGGAATCCCTGAAGTTAAGCCCCTTTCCCCAGGCCGCAGCAATGGAGATATGATCGTTGTTGGGAAGGGTCTGTGCAGCCAGGTTGTAGTAAATAACCCGGTTGATGATCTCGATTACCCTGTTTTGATCAAAAGGCTTGGTCACATAGTCGTCCGCTCCCCCGAAAAAGGCCCGGCGATAGTACTCCACATCGTCGTTGCCTGTAATAAAAACCACGGGCAGGCCGGGCAGCCTGGATTTGAGCCGCTCCATCAGGGTAAATCCGTCCATTTCCGGCATCCGGATATCCAGCAGGGCAAGATGAGGTTCAACAGACGGAATTGATGCAAGGGCCTCCTTTCCTCCCCTTGCCTGGAAAACGGAAAAATCCCCTGTCCGTTCCAGAAACCTGACAATAGAGCGCCTTACCCCGGCATCATCATCAACCACCATGATCTTTAATTTTTCACGAACCACTTTGCCCCTCCCCGGCCAGCCTGGAACGGGCCAGGGTGACAATAGAGACAAGCCCCTCATCGATCTGCCTGGCCTTTGCCCGGGCCAGGCGGGGGCTGATTGCATCGGTTGCCGTGAGCCCCAGAAGGTCTTTGCCGTACTGTCCCAGCTGATGGGCAATGGAGACAATGGATTCAAACACACCATCCACGGCCTCCAGGTCTTTTTCCAGGCTGCGGATTTTTCTTTCCAGCCGTTTCTGCAGGAGGACCTGCCGGATGGCAGCACCCAGCTGGTTAAAATCCAGGGGCTTTGCAAAGTAGTTGTCCCCGCCTGCCCGCAAAAATTCCAGGGGCAGGTCAGGGGCATGGTCGCCGGTCATCAGAAATACAGGCATGGATTCCCACAAGTCCCTGATTTCAAGGAAAAGAGTGAGCCCGTCCATACCGGGCATGCGGTAATCGATGATCATCAGATCCACAGGAAGCACATCCCCGCTCTTCTTCCTGAGTTTTCCAAAGGATTCTGCAATTTTCTTCGGATCTTCCACGGCCAGGACTTCATAATCCATCCGCCCCAGCTGCCGTTTCATGGTCTTCAAAAGACCGGCATCATCATCCACAATCAGTATCTTTCCCTGCTTATCCATTCTCATCTCCTTGGTAATTGTCAGCCAGCGGAAGGGTAAAGGTAAAGGCGGAGCCCCGGCCGACTTCGCTTTCAAAACCGATCTCTCCTCCCATCTGCTTCACCAGCTTCCGGGTAATGGGCATCCCCAGGCCGGAGCCCCCGTGCTGCCGGGTGGCGGACATGTCCACCTGTTCAAAGGCCGAAAAAATAGCATCGGATTTTTCAGGGGGTATGCCGCAGCCCGTATCTTCAACCACGATTATTGCCGCCCCCTCTTTCTCATCCGCCGTAATGGAGATCCCTCCCCTGTCCGTGAATTTCACCGCATTGCTCAGCAGGTTGGCCATCACCTGGAGCAGGCGGTGAGGATCCGCCTTCACAACCAGCGGCGTGACGCGGGTATCAATATCCAGTTCTTTTGACTCAGCCAGGGGCCTGATCTCCCGGACAGCCTTGTCAATGTTTTCCCCAAGGCTTAAATCCGTTACTTCAATCTGCAGCTTTCCGGCTTCTATCCGTGAAAAGTCAAGGGTATCCTGAATCAGGGTCAACAGGCGGCGCCCCGCATCACGGCCTTCTTCGGATAACTCCACAACCTCTTCCAGAAGATCCTTCATGGCATCATCGAGAAGGTTCCTGTCCCTCTTATCCATATCCGGGATCAGCCGGGACAGCTCCTTTGCCCCTGTAAACATGTGAATACTCCTGAACTCCTGGAACAGGTTGTCCATGACGGCCAGGGGGGTTTTCAGCTCATGGCTCATCATGGCAAGGAACTCCATCTTGATCTTATTGGCCGTCTCAGCCGCCTCTTTGGCCTCCCTGAGTTCATTTTCCTTGTGTTTCCTGTCGGTAATATCCGTGAGCACCCCCACAAAGAGATCATGCCCCATATCGGCAACCGCCAGTTCAAGGGGAAAACAGGAGCCGTCCTTTCGCCGTCCCGTGACCTCCCTGCCGCCGATACCGATGATGCGCCTTTCCCCGGTCGTCCTGTAGCGGTCAATGTAATCGTCATGCCGAGCGGCAATATCCGGGGGCATCAGCAGGGTAACTGGCTTTCCCTTAACTTCTGAGGCTGTATACCCGAAAATCGTTTCCGCTGCCGGATTAAAGGTCTCTATGCGCCGTCCGGCATCAATGGTGATTATCCCGGATAAAACGGTTTTCAGAATGGACCGCTTCCGGATCTCGCTTTCAGCCAGCTCCGCAGTCCGCTCCCTGACCAGTTCCTGGAGATGCTCCTGGAATTCCATGATTCTGACCATAAGGCTGTTAAAGGCATCTGCCACAAATGACAGTTCCGAGGAGTTGAACTCCGACACCGGGATCTGGAGAGAGAGGTCCTGAGTCTTATGAATTGTGTCTATTTTTTCAATAAAGCGGACAAGGGGCCGGGTCGCCAGAAACGCCGCTATAATAATGCCCAGCAGCAGTGCACCAAGGTCCAGCACCATGGCGGCCATGAGAAAATTATCCAGTTTTGCAAGGGGGGCAAAGGCGATTGTTTTTTCCTGGATACAGACCACCAGAAGATTGGGAAAACCGGACAGAGGCACCATCTCCCAAAGCCATTCCGGAACCCGGGTGTCAAACCCTCGTTTGAAGGATGAATGGGATGAAAATATGGTGGTATTATCATTTTCCATGACCACAAATTCAACGCCCGGAGCCTGGATGCGCACCAGTTCAGCCAGATCACCGGTACTGTAATCCACCAGAAGCACACCTTCGGGCAGCCCTGAATAAAATACCGGCAGGGCAATCCGGATACCTGTCTGGGACGCCCTTACATGGGGTTTTCCGGCCATAACCTCCTGAAACCACTCCCCCGTTGAAATCATCTGAAGTTGCGGTTTGTTGGCCGCAATGACCCGGCCCTTGTAATCCAGCAGGGTAACCAGCGCGTCAGAAGAACCGGGCAACCGGAGGGACTGGAAAAAAGTCGGCAGATAGTTGGTCCGCTCCGCTGCATCAATAAGCCCGTTTACCACCAGGGTATTCTGGGACAGGCCACGCACCGTTTCCACCAGGGTAAGCAGCTTCAGGTCGGTGGCCTCTGCGGCCTGCTCCGCACGGGTGACCAGGCTGTCGCGGACCTGGGTGCCCACTGTCTCCGTTGCCAGGTATTTCACTGACAGCCAGATCAGGATCAGCAAAGCCGCAGCTGCCGGCAACACCCGCCACAGGACCATTACACGCAGGGAATGTTTCCGCTTCACCATACCCTCCTTCAGTCTATGGGCACTATGGCCCCGTCTTCCGCATAGCGGGCCATCTGAAAGTCGCTGGTATCCAGTGCATCGTGATTTTCAGCCGTGAACGGCGGCTGATAGTTCTTAACCAGCCCCTCATAGCCCTCCAAATGTTCCAGGGCGGACCGGACACGGTCCCGGTCCGTATCCCCGGCTTTTTCCACGGCCATTTTCAGCAGGTAAATCAAATCATAGGCATGGGCGGTCCCCACCGGTGCAAAGAGCTCCCTGACATTTTTAATTTCCGGCCACCGTTTTTTATAGGCAGTGAAGACGGCTTCAGCCCTGGCCGGGAAAGGCGGCTTCAAAAATGAATATGTCTGGAGGAACCTCAAATCCACCGATGCCAGCTGTTTCTCTGCGGACTTGAAAAAACTGCCGCCCGTGATGCCCCAGTGTGAAAGAATGGGGAGCTGTTCGTCCCCGGGCAGGGCAGCCATTGCCTGGATCAGTGCAATGCCCTCAGGCGCATTTCCCACAAACAGGATGACATCCGCCCCATTTGATTTCAGCGCGGTGACAAGCTGTTTCATGTCCTGTTTGCCCGCCCCCCAGAGAAACCATTGGAGTCCGGCTGCCGTGATTCCCTTTTTATTCAGTGCATCTGTCATGGCCCTGTTGTTGCTGCGGCCCCATCCGGTCTGTTCCAATAAAAGCCCGGGACGTTTATACCCGTATCCGTCAATAGCCCTGCCGGCCAGATAGGGTCCGGCATACTGGTCCCGCACCGATACACGGAATACGAAATTCGGCGTGTAGCCGTTTTCCACCACAGGGGTGCCTGCCGCCCAGGGAACCAGGTGAAGAAGCCGGGTTTTATGGATGACAGGCAGTTCTGCCAGCACCACCGGGGTATGCAGCCCTCCCACCACGGCCACCAGGCCTTTCATGGCAGCCAGTTCTTCAATATTGTCCTTGCCCCGGGCCGGGTTTCCCCGGTGATCCCTGACCACCAGTTCCAGGGGCCTGCCCAGGACGCCGCCGCTGCGGTTAATCTCATCCATGGCGATCAGTATGCCCCGCTGAATGGCAATGCCTGACCGGCTTGATCCGGATGACATATCCGCATCAAGCCCGATGAGAATGGGACTAGCAGCAAAAAGCGGTGCAGCACCCAACCATGAAAAAACAACAATCCATAAACATAGGGATCGCACAAAAATAACTTCACCTAGTCTGTTTACAAAAA
>JAKSAX010000575.1 GCA_022361395.1 Desulfobacterales bacterium
AGCCACAAAGACAATGCCGTCCACCCCCCTGAGCACCAGCCTGCGGGTGGCGTCATACTTGACCTGACCCGGAACCGTATAGAGCTGGATGGTGACGTCAAATCCCTTGATCCGGCCAACGTCAAAGGGCAGGAAATCAAAGAACAGGGTCCGGTCGTCATGGGTCTTAAGGCTGACCATCTCCGTTTTGATCTGTTCCCTGTACCTCTGGTTGATATACTCCAGGTTTGTTGTTTTTCCGCCCCTTCCCGGGCCGTAATAGACGATTTTAACCTGGACTTCCCCGGTTTTTACGTTTATGAGCGCCAAATCTCTTCCCCCCTTCCGGCTTATCCCAGGGCGCCGGCAATGGCTTTAACGGCCTCGGCCACTTTCAGCCTTACTATTCCTAAGGAGATATCTTTATTGAACATGGAGATGAGCAGGGTGTCATCCGTGACTTTATTAAAATGGATGCTGGATTTCTTCCCCTTGTGAAACAGGAGGGAAAATTCCGATTCCCCCACCAGTTTTGCCATGGCATCCACGGCTGCAAAATTGCCTGCGGCCAGTGCGGCAAATGCGGCAGCGTCCAGGGCGGTCCTTCCGCTGTCATATCTGGCAATGGCATTACCGCTCATATCCATGTAAATCACATGGTCGATCCCCGTGGCCGCCAGGTGCGTCCGGATGGCGCTGTCTATGGCGTTTAACTGGCTCTTTTTCAGCATTTAGCTCCTCCTGTCCCCGGACCTTGTCATTGCAATTTTCAGGCTGGTGACCAGCCTGTTGAAGGATTCAATGAGCACACCGATTTCATCCTTCCGCCTGTTGGGTATCTCTTCCAGGTCGGTCCGGCCCTGGGAGATCAGCTCTGCCCTCGCGGCAAGGCTGTTGACCGGCCCGGTGATGCCGTTACCGATCATCAGGCCGATGAAGACGGCAAGAATAACCACGGCCACCCAGACGCCGGTAATGATCTTCCGGATCTCCGCAGCCGGTTTCATGACCTCTTTTTCCGATACAACGATACCGACACTTGCATCAATGGCCGGCAGGGGGGCATAGGCCACGATAATGCGGCTGTCCTTCTCCGTGTGGGTGCCGATACCGGTCTCACCCGCCATCATGCTCTTAATGATCCGCCTGAATTCCCGGTTGTCCGTTTCCAGGGCATTATCCGCTTTCACGGCCTGGTGCCAGGCAATATTTTTACTGCCCATACCCGGCTTTGCCAGGAAGCTGCCGGTCTTTCCGAGCAGAAATGCCCGGGAATCGTAACCGATGTCCAGCGAGATGATATCCTTTTGAATGGTGTCCAGCAGCACATCAAAGCCCACAACACCGATCAGTTTTTTGTTATCAAGGTAAACCGGGGCGGCGCAGGAAACGATCAGCTTCTTGGTGTTGACATCGATATAAGGCCGGGTCCAGATGGTTTTCTTTTTCCCGGCAGCCCCCGTATACCAGGATCTCTTCTTCGGCTGAAACCCCTGTTCCGCCGCGATAACACCGATCACATCCTCATTATCCGCCACAAATACATTGTTTTCCGTGGCCATATACCCCAACTCAAGATAGGGATTCTTACGCACTAGGCCCTGCAGCGCAATGCCCACCCGTTGAAGCGCCAGGGATTCCCGGGCCAGGGAGGCGTTAAGCGCCGGTTCTCCGTAATCGCTGCCGGTCCAGGGCATCAGCAGCCTGAACCCCAGGTCCTCTGTAATATCCTCCCTTGCAAAGGCTGCCTCCGCATAGATGACCACCCCTTCAATCTCATCCTGCAGCCTTCCGAAGATATTGTTATATTCCCTGGCCTTTTGTCCGGCAATCAGCTTCAGGTGGCTCTCTGCCTGGACCGACAGCGCACGGCTTCCCTTTGTGGTGGCAAGAAACCCCACTGCGGACAGGGAGGTGACCACAAGGGCAACGATGATCAGTGTAATCTTGGTCTTGATGGAAAGGCCTGAAATCCCGGGGGTTAACAGACGCGTCACATCCGGCGGTTCAGGTTGTTCTTCAGGCCACGGCTCTTTTTCATGGATTTCCGGGGCCCGGGAGCTGATGAACTCTTCCTCACCGCTTTCAAATTCAGGATTGGAAACAACATTTACATGGCTGCAGTTTTTGCACCTGTACCTGACAGCCGGCTGAGTAACCGGCGACATGTCCAGTTGATGTTTTGCAAGGCAGTTTTCACAGGCAGTTAACATTTTCACCGCTCCTTTAGTAAGTCTTTTCAGCAGCATAAACTACAGGCTGATTTCCAGGCACCGTCCCTCCGCCCTGCCGTATGAAAAGCAATTTCCAGGCCAGCACAAAAACAATAAAACGCCGGCATTGCAAGCAAGCCCCCGTCCGCCTCAATGCTGCGGCTTTAACTTGACATTGAGATCATACATCGCTTATGATATTTGGAACTCTTTCATCGCGCATCCGGAAAAAAACGGGATACGACAGACGCAGTCAGCTTTCACAGGTATCTGTATTTTCCGGGGCATGGTTCAGGCCCTTACCCGAATAGCTTGAGGCGACATGAAACACATTGTAGGCGTTGCAGATATGAAAACCAGCAACCAGGCCGCGGATACCATTATTACGTACTCCCTGGGCTCATGCATCGGCCTGGTGATCTACGACCCCTTTGCCAAGGCCGGCGGCATCCTCCATTATATGCTGCCGGACTCTTCCATTGACGACGCAAAGGCAAAATCAAAACCCTATATGTTTGTCGATACCGGCATTCCAAGACTCTTTAAGGAGACCTATACCCTGGGGGCGAAAAAATCCAGGATGAAGGTCTTTATTGCCGGCGGGGCAGAAATCCTTGATCAGCAGGGTTTTTTCAATATCGGCAAACGGAATTATATGGCCTTGAAAAAAATGCTGTTTCGGAATAATGTTCTTATTGAAAAGCAGGCGGTCGGCGGAAATGTAAACCGGACCGTACGGCTGGAAATCGCCACCGGTCATATTTATATCAAAACATCCGGCTCACGTGAGGAAAGAATATGACAGCCATCCAGATATTGATCAAAGAGATCAAAAATCTAAAGCCGATCCCGGCTGTGGTCCACCCCCTCCTGGAAGTGGTGGATGACCCCTCCTCAGACATGGAAGATATTGCCAGAATAATCCAGTATGATCCGGCCATAACCGCATCTGTGCTCCGCACCACCAACTCGGCCTTTTTCGGGCTGAAGCAGCCTGCGGAATCCGTTAAAGACGCTGCCAACCTCCTGGGCACGGATCAGATCGTTGATATGGTGCTCCTCAAATCCGGGGCAAAGGCCCTGTCAGGTAAACAGGAGGGCTACGACCTCCATGAAGGCGCCATGTGGAAATACTCGGTTTCCTCTGCCATTATCGCCAAACAGATCGCCACCCAGCTGGACATTCCCAATAAAAGCAGTATATTCACTGCAGCCCTGCTAAAGGATATCGGCAAGACCGTTCTGGACAGCTTTGTCCAGGATGCCTTTGAAAAGATATCCGACCTGGTGGCCAGTGAAAACATGAGCTTTATGGAGGCGGAAAAAAAGATTATCGGTGTAAATCATGCCGAATTGGGAGGAATGATCGCAAAGATGTGGAAATTTTCCCCCAGAATGGTAAAGATAATAAGAAACCATCACTTAAGTGATGACAATATGATTCAGGATAAAGAGACTGCCGTCGTCTATCTGGCAGACTGTATCTGCATGATGATGGGCATGGGAGTGGGAGCTGACGGCCTGGCCTACCGCTTTCACGAAGATGCCATGGAAGAACTGGATATCACGGCGGATGAAATTCCCAGGATTATTGCTGAATTTACCTTTAAAATGCAGGAAGTGGAGGATCTTTTACAGGTGGTTTAAGGTTAACTATAGTTTAACTTACGCTTTAGTTTAACCTAAGATGGGTAAACCCTGCGGGTTTACCCCAACCCCCGGAAGAAAAGGTGACCTATGACATTCTCAATCTTAATTGTCGATGACTCTTTGCCCATGCGCGGGGTATTGAAAAAAACGCTCAGGGCAGCCGGGTACGGGGCTTCTGAATTTCTGGAGGCGGAAAATGGTGAAAAAGCCCTGGAGATTTTAAGACAGACACCTGTGGATATTGTGATTACTGATTTTAATATGCCGGTGATGAACGGGCTGGAAATGCTCAGTACCATGCAGGACGGTGAAGAGACCAGACGTATTCCCGTTATCGTGGTCAGCACCGAAGGCAGCCTTGAAAAAGTCACCCAGATTATCGACCAGGGGGCTGCCGGCTATGTAAAAAAACCTTTTTCCCCGGAAAAAATCAGGGATCTGCTTATAGAACTATTGGGAGAACCAAGTGATGATGACACAAATGATGACTCAGGTGACGAATTCGATTTTTGAAGTCATGGAGACCATGTTTTTCCTGACCCTGGAAAAACAGAAACAACCCGTGCCGGACCCCATGGCTCTGGACCGGATAAAAACCGCGGCTATCACCTTTTCAGGAGAATTCTCCGGCACCATCTTTCTCGGCATCCCTGAGCCGCTTCTCCGGACCATGACTGAAAATCTCATGGGCGAGGATATTGAAACCCTGACACCGGACCATGTGGACGGCACCCTTAAAGAGGCCCTGAACATGATCGCCGGCTCCACCCTCACCCGGGTGGATGACAAGGCATACATGGGGCTTGGTATCCCGGAGGTCGTTTCCCCTCCCGCACCGGATGACATTGATGACACCGTTATACTGAGCACCTCCCAGGACCTGCTGGTTGCCCATGTAAAGCTGAATTAAACCGGAGACCCTGAGATTTGAAGCAGATTAATGTGTTGATTGTTGACGATTCTGCTGTCGTCAGAAAGGTCCTGTCCAAGGTACTCTCTTCAAAAAAAGGCATCAACGTCATCGGAACAGCCCCTGATCCTTTCGTGGCAAGGGATAAAATCGTACGGCTCAAACCGGATGTGGTCACCCTGGATGTTGAGATGCCCCGGATGGACGGCCTCACCTTCTTAAAAAAGCTGATGCAATACCATCCCCTTCCCGTGATTATCATCTCCTCCCTGACGGAGAAGGGCAGTAAAATGGCCATGGATGCCTTTGCCGCCGGAGCAGTGGATGTGATTTCCAAACCCGGCTCCGCATATTCCGTCGGGGACATGAGCAGCGACCTGGCCCGGAAAATAAAGACTGTGGCAGGGGTCAGACTGAAGAGGGTTCGTCCGCGGTCCACCCCGCGCCCAAAGTCACGTATCAGCTCAAAGGCATTGTCTGCAACCACCAATAAATTTATCGCCATCGGCGCTTCAACAGGAGGCACGGAAGCGATCCGCCGCGTGCTGACCAAGTTACCGGAGACCTCCCCCGGGGTTGTGGTGGTACAGCATATGCCTGCCCAGTTCACGGCAAGCTTTGCCCAGCGCCTTGACGGATTGTGCCGGATCAGGGTCAAAGAGGCTGAAGACGGGGATACCGTTCAAAACGGCCTGGCCCTGATTGCACCGGGAAATTTCCACATGCTGATGAGACGGAGCGGGGCGCGGTACTATGTCCGGGTCAAAAACGGCCCCATGATTCACCACCAGCGGCCTGCCGTGGATGTCCTGTTCACCTCCACGGCAACATATGCCGGCTCAAACGCCCTGGGCGTCATCCTCACGGGGATGGGGGCTGACGGCGCAGCCGGCATCCGGGCCATGAAAGAGGCCGGCTCCTTCAACATTGCCCAGGATGAGGCCTCCTGTGTGGTGTACGGCATGCCCAAAGAGGCCGTAAAAACAGGCTGCATCGACTTGAGCCTGAACATTGACGACATTGCCGAGGCTGCCCTGAGAAAGATCACCAGGCAATAATCGTTTCAGGCACCTATATCTGAAATTTCCTCGTCATATCTGTCAGCTGATTCATAACCCCTTCAAGGGTTTCGGCCTTTTGTTTGACATCCCCTGAAAAAGCTGAAATCTTCCGGGAGGTATTCAGCACCTCAGTGATCTCCCGGGCCACATGGCCGGATACTGACGAACTCTGGGCCACGTTTTCACTGACCTCCTGGATTCCCAGTGAGACCTGGCTGATATTTTCCGCGATTTCCCCTGTGGTGGCAGACTGGAGTTCAATGGACTCGGAAGCCTGGTTCACGAATTCATCAATCTCCTGAACACTGGCTGAAATGTTTTGAATCTCCGAGACCGCACCCTGGATCTGATCCTGGATATCTCTGATATTCTGACCGATATCGTCTGTGGCGTCGGCTGTCTGGCCGGCCAGGGCCTTGATTTCGTTGGCCACCACCACAAACCCCTTGCCGGCCTCACCTGCCCTGGCCGCCTCAATGGTGGCATTCAGGGCCAGAAGATTGGTCTGGGCTGAAATGGTGTTAATGGTATCGGTGACCTTGTTGATCTCCTCGGCTGCCCTGCCTAATTGCTGGACCCGCCCGGAGGTCTGCCTGGCCTGCTCCACGGCCCTGTTGGTGATCTTTTTTGTATGGGCCGAATTGTCCACCACCTCCTCAAGCCCGGCCTTCATCTGCCCGGCGCCTGATGAGACCGTTTCAACATTGGTGCTGGCCTCTTCCATTGCAGCAGCAACGGAATCCATGTTCACACTCATCTCTTCAGCGGCTGAGGCCACATTGTTAACCTTTTCCACAGAGGAGTCCGTTCCGGTTTTCATCTGGTCGGAGATCAGGTTCAACTCTCCGGATGCCGTGCTCAGGGTGTCCACCCCGGTGTTGAGGTCCCGGATCATCTGGGCCAGTTCCGTGACCATTTCGTTCATGGCATCCACGGTGTCGTGGATGGCGTCCTTTGCATTATAGGTAAAACTGTGGTTGAAATTACCGTCGGCAACAGCCTTGGCCATGGCGGCCATCCCGTTCATATTGGTCATGAGCTGCCGGTTCATCAGGGCAATGATAAGCAGCCCGATGATCAGGGCAATGACTCCTGAAGCAGCGGCAGACCCGAGAATCTGGCGGTTGACCCCTGCCATGAGTTCTGCCTCTGACACGGCAACGGTAAAGTAGAGGTCCCAGGGCTTGAAGTAGGTCATATATCCGTAAAACAGATCCCCCTCATGCGTATAGGAGACAAACCCCTTTTGGGTCTCCAGGATATCCTTCCCTCCCTCGAAGTCTGTCACGGATTTACCCTTATATGCAGCAGCCGGGTGGACAAGAATCTTCCCGTCCCTGTCACTGATAAAGGCATACCCCTTCCCGTTTACACTTATCTTTTTCACCAGGGCCTCAAGATCAGGTGTCAACACCCTGAGACGTATCCCGTAAGCCCCGACCAGGGTGTTATCCATCACCTCCTTGAACGGAGAGAGAATTGTCAGGGTTTTATCCTGTCCCGCGCCGCTTAAAAACAGATGATCCTTTTCTGCCCGGATGGTTTTAAACGCGTCAGTGTCCTGAGAGTAATAGGTGCCGATGGGCCGTTTGCCGTCCTGGAGTTTGACGCTTGTGGATACTTTGATCAGCTTATTGTCAAAGAATTGGTACAACATGATTTCGGAATCGGAGAACTGGCCCACCTTATCCACAATCCCGTAATCATCCGTGAAAAAATTGAGGCCAGCCACAAGCTTTGGCAGGGTGAGCTGTTTGGTTTCACCGGTCCGGGAGTCTACGGCATTGATATCTGCGGTGCGGGATTGAACCACCATTATCTTACCGCTGCTGGTGCATTCGGTGATAAGCATGCCCAAATCGGACTCCAGCTTGCCCTTCTGCAGCCCGTACTGGACCTCAACAGTGTTTTCCAGCACCTCTGAGACGCTCTTGATACCGGCCTTGCCCTTGGCCAGGAAACTCTTTTTCGTTTGAAAGAAGTTGACACCGGCAATAATCAGAATGGTCAACAGGATAATACCTATAGAAGAGATATACAATTTCTTGCCAAACCCGATTCCAGACATAGCAACCCTCCAAATTTTTATCATCCCGGTGGAGCATCTTCATCAAATATAAAGACGGATGTCAAGCTTTTTAGCCGGACATCCGCCTTTATTGTTTTGCTGATTTGTCTTGCGCGCTTTATTGACGCACTTCTATCCCCTGGTCAGCCAGATGTTTTTTAACGGACTGGACAGGCACCTCTTCCCTGTGGAAAATTCCCGCGGCCAGGGCAGCTTCGGCACCGGTTTTCTGAAACACCTCTGAGAAGTGGGCTTCGCATCCGGCGCCTGAGGAGGCGATGACCGGTATGGTCACATTGTTCCTGACCGCATTGACCAGGTCCAGGTCAAACCCGGAGTTGGTGCCGTCCTTGTCAATGCAGTTGAGCAGGATCTCACCAGCCCCGAGTGCTTCGCAGGCCTTTGCCAGGGCAACGGCATCAATGTCCCTGGCCTCCCGCCCTCCCCGGACCGTGCACTGATACCAGCAGTACGCTTCCCCGTTGGGACCTCTTTCCGGGGACTTGATCACATGGTGCTTTGGGGCGGCTTCAGGGGAATCCACCCATACCCGCCGGGGATCAATGGAGATAACCACAGCCTGGGCGCCGTAGACCAGGGAGATCTGCTCAATGGCGGATTTGCCTGTCTTTTCCCCGGATTCGATATAGGCCTCGGCCACGTATACTGCATCGGATCCGATGGAAATCTTGTCCGCACCGGACCTGAAATACCGGGCCGCCACATCCAGGGCAGTATAATGTTTGCCGTTGCTGTCAGTGAACTCCCGGATCCCGCCGCCTATGGTCAGGGGAACAAAGACGTTTTTGGAGGTCTCTTCCAGCACCTGGAGCATGGGCATGTCTTCCAGGGGAAAATCCCTGAATCCCGTGATGTTGAGAAAGGTGATTTCATCCGCACCCTGCTCGTAGTATTTACCGGCAAGGGAGACGGGTTTGCCCAGGTTCCTGACACTGCCCTCTTCCCGGACGTCGTACTGATCCCCCTTGGTTACCACAAGATCCCCGTTGTCGTTGGACCGGACATCAAGGCAGGCAATCACACGCT
Source organism: Desulfobacterales bacterium (assembly GCA_022361395.1). Lineage (GTDB taxonomy): Bacteria > Desulfobacterota > Desulfobacteria > Desulfobacterales > Desulfobacteraceae > Desulfobacter. The sequence goes on from JAKSAX010000575.1 coordinate 8,929, forward strand.
TGGACAGGCCCCTGCCCGGAATGTCCACAGGGCCCTTTGCCCGGAGATCCCTGGCCGTTATGAAATTTTCCAGAAGCTGCATGCCTGCCCTGCCGCTTTTTTCCGGATGAAACTGGGTGCCCATGACATTGCCCTGCTGAACAGCCGAGGCATAGGGGTAGTCATAGGTGGTGGTGGCAAGGATCACGGACGGATCCTCAGGCACGATATGATAGGAGTGGACAAAGTAAAACTTGGTATCCGGGGCCACACCCGCCAGCAGGGGGGAGTCCTGCTTGATATTGATCCCGTTCCAGCCGATATGGGGCACGGACAGCCCGGTTTTAAACCGCTCCACCCGGCCCTTGAAAAAGCCGATGCTCTCTTTGGCGATGATTTCCTCTTCACTGCCCTCAAACAGGGCCTGCATGCCCACGCAGATACCCAGGAAGGGACGGTCCGCGTTCAGGTATTCCCGTAAGGGCTCCACAAAGTTCCGCTCATGAAGGATCTTGATCATGGAGGCATAGTTGCCCACACCAGGAAAGATAAGCTTTTCAGCATCAAGTATGTCCCGGGGGGTCTCAACCATCTTTATGGTGCCGCCCATCTTTTCAACGGCGTTTATTAAACTGCGGACATTGCCCGCTCCGTAATCAAGTACTGTGATCTTCATCTTATTATCCTAAAATTTATATATTGAATCATGGAAACAGGGGCCTTGCCTTTTCAGCATAAATCCCCTGGAGATGATCATTGAAAGATACCTTTCCGAATCCGGCCGACTCAAGCCGTTTCATGGCGTTCCGGACGAACCGATCCCGGTTTTTAATCTTTTTCGGGCTGCCCGTATAGTGGAAGAGCCTTGCCCCGGTCCGCATGACCCTGAAAAGCTGTCCGTAAAACACCTTGCCGTAAAGATCGCCTGTGGCAGAGCAGAACCTCGGGGGATCATGGATAACGGCATCAAAGGAATCACCGGGCAATGTCTCTATAAATCCGTTGATATCGGCATGGGTAAGCCGGATCCGCTCCAGGGCCTCAGGGGTCTGCCAGGTGCCGGCCCTGGGATGGAGCCATGGGTTCTGCTGCCTTATCCTCATGACCGAATGGCTTTTTTCCGTTGAGATCACCTGCTTAGCCCCTGCCTTTACCGCAAAAAGAGCAGAATACCCCAGGCCGCCGCAGGTGTCCAGGACATTATTTCCGGGCCGGACCACAAGTCCGGTCTTTAGCCTGGCGTCTTCCAGGGGATCAATATCCTGTGAGCGGTGCATCTTAATGCCGTTGATCTCAAGGGTGGGGGCGGATGAGGTAGGAACAAGCTTGTAATATCCGTCAGCCCTGACCTCTATGGGCGTTAAATTTTCCCCGTCAAACCCGAAGACCTTGTTTCCGGCGGAGGCCACTGGTTCAAAATCCCGGAGATCAAGCTTCAGTGAACGCCCTGATTTCCCGTCAGGCAGGACCAGGCAATGATCCCGGATCTGAAAGAGATCTTCGGACAGGTTCAGGTCCAGGGAGACCTCAACACGGTCTTCCCCGCCCCGGTCTGCGGCAAGGATCTTCTCCGCAACACCGGGGTGGAAATAGTACATCCGGCCCATGGCCTAAAAATCAATACTTCCGGGTGTTCTGGGGAACGGGATGACGTCCCTGATATTGGTGATACCCGTGATCATCATCAGGAAGCGTTCAAAGCCTAAGCCGAAACCGGCATGGGGCACGGTGCCGAAACGCCTGGAATCCAGGTACCACCAATAGACATCCTTTTCCAGGTTCATCTCATCCATCCGGGCTTCAAGCCGGTCCAGGCGCTCCTCCCTCTGGGAACCGCCGATGAGTTCGCCGATCCTGGGAACCAGGAGGTCCATGGCGGCAACGGTTTTTCCATCATCGTTCATGCGCATGTAAAAGGGTTTGATCTCCCTGGGATAATCCGTAAGAAATACCGGTTTTTTAAAGTACTCCTCTGCCAGGAACCTTTCATGCTCGGACTGGAGGTCAATGCCGTATTCCACGGGGAATTCGAATTTTTTCTTGGCCTTTTTCAGGATCTCAATGGCATCTGTGTAAGACAGGCGGCCGAACTCTTCACTCATCAGGGTGTCCCAGAGTTTGGGCAGACTTTTGTCCACAAACCGGCCAAAGAGGTTCATATCGGATTCGCAGTTCTCAACGGCATGCTTAACCAGATTTTTCACCAGTTCTTCGCCGTGGTCCATATTGCCCTCAAGGTCGCAGAAGGCCATCTCGGGTTCCAGCATCCAGAACTCGGCCACGTGGCGGCTGGTGTTTGAGTTTTCCGCCCGGAAGGTGGGGCCGAAGGTATAGACATCCCCCAGGGCAAGGGCAAACATCTCGGCGGAGAGCTGGCCGGAAACGGTAAGGTTGGACTCCTGGCCGAAAAAATCCTTTCCAAAGTCCATCTTTCCCTGCTTGGCCACTTCAGCCGGATCCAGGCTGGTCACCCGGAACATCTCGCCTGCGCCTTCGCAG
>JAKSAX010000211.1 GCA_022361395.1 Desulfobacterales bacterium
ACGAGCTGATGGGAATTAGCGGCGTCCCTTTGCGCTGTCGGTGCCGGGTAATGGGTACAAAAAAGCTAAAAATCTATATGCGATAACCCTGTTTTTACAGGCCGGATACTTTTAAAAGCCGTACTCGGCCCCCGGGTAAACCAGCAGCACCGGACCTGTGAATACAGCACCTGCACGTATCTGTCCCCCGTCCATGACAAGCCCTCTCCATTGAATAGTACCACCGGTTAAGAAAAATAAGAAAAACGAACTTATTGTAAATGAGTAATAAAATATTAGACCTTTTGCGTCAAGGAGGATTGTGCGGGGCGTGATTTTCCCGCTGAACGTACAAAAGGCCGGAAGATGTGGGGCTTCCGGCCTTCAGGTACAGGTCATAGTATGGATCCGAATGTGCGCTGACCTTGGTTTATGTATGGGTTACAGGTTTATTTTGTCAGCACCTTATGGCTGTCAATGAGGTTTTCCACCACATCCGGATCTGCCAGGGTGGAAATATCACCCAGCTGATCAAACTCATCCGTGGCGATCTTCCTCAGGATCCGGCGCATGATTTTACCGGACCGGGTCTTGGGCAGTGCCGGGGCAAAGTTGATGATATCCGGGGTGGCAATAGGGCCGATCTCCTTTCTGACATGGGTTTTCAGTTCTGCCAGCAGTTCGTCCGAGGGCTCTGAACTGACCTTAAGTGTGACAAAGGCATAGATCCCCTGTCCTTTGATGTCGTGGGGAAACCCGATAACCGCAGCTTCTGCCACCTCAGGGTGGCTGACCAGGGCGGATTCCACCTCAGCCGTTCCCATGCGGTGACCGGAGACGTTAATAACATCATCCACGCGGCCGGTGATCCAGAAGTAGCCGTCTTCGTCCCTGCGGCAGCCGTCACCGGCAAAGTAATAACCGTCAAACATCTGGAAGTAGACTTTTTCAAACCGGTCATGGTTGTTATACACCGTGCGCATCTGGCCGGGCCAGGGCTCCTTAAGCGCCAGTATACCGTCACAGGCCCCTTCCAGTTCTTTTCCCTCTTCGTTGAGGAGCACGGGTTTGACGGAGAAGAACGGCAGGGTTGCCGACCCCGGTTTCTGGTCGATTGCATAGGGCTGGGGCGAAATCATGATACCGCCGGTCTCTGTCTGCCACCAGGTATCCACGATGGGACACTGCTCTTTACCCACATGTTTGTGATACCAGCGCCAGGCTTCCGGGTTGATGGGCTCGCCCACGGATCCGAGGAGGCGCAGGGAGGAGAGGTCGTATTTTTCAACCCATTCCTCACCCTGGGCCATAAGCGCCCTGATGGCAGTAGGGGCGGTGTAGAACTGGTTGACTTTCCACTTGTCAACCGTTGCCCAGAAGCGGCCGGGATCCGGATAAGTCGGGACGCCTTCAAACATGAGGCTTGTTGCACCCTGGGACAGGGGACCGTATACAATATAGGAATGACCCGTTACCCAGCCGATATCAGCCGTGCACCAGTAAATATCGCCGTCATGGTAGTCAAAGATATACTTAAAGGTGGTGCCGGTGTAGACCATGTACCCGCCCACGTTGTGCTGCACCCCTTTGGGCGTTCCGGTGGAGCCGGAGGTGTAAAGGATAAACAGGGGATCCTCCGCATCCATCCATTCCACGGGGCAGTCCGCAGACTGGGCAGCAGCCGCCTCATGCCACCATACATCCCTGTCCGGATACATTTCGATTTCGGAGCCGGTCCGTTTTACCACAAAGCAGGTCTCCACCTTGTGCCCCTTGTCCTCACACATGGCAAGGGCGGCATCGGCATTGCCCTTCAGGGGAACGGCCTTTGCACCGCGCATCACACCGTCCGTTGTGATCAGAACCTTGCAATAGGAGTCCAGAATCCGGTTGGCAAGGGCCTCTGAGGAGAATCCGCCGAATACGATGGAGTGGATGGCGCCGATCCGTGCGCAGGCCAGCATGGACACGGCAAGCTCCGGAATCATGGGCATGTAGATGGCCACCCGGTCACCTTTTCCAACCCCCTTCTCCTTTAATGCATTGGCAAACTGACACACCTTTTTATGCAGCTGTTTGTAGGTGATCTCCAGGTCTTCGCCCACATTGTTCCCCTCCCAGATCAGGGCTGTCTGATCCCCCCGGGTGGCCAGGTGCCTGTCAAGGCAGTTATAGGTAATGTTGGTCCTGGCGTTTTTAAACCATTCGATAAAAACCGGGCCCTTGGAGATACTATAGTTATAGTCCCGCACCTTATCCCATTTCTTTTCCCAGTAAAATTCGTCCGCAATCTTTGCCCAGAAGGCATCCGGATCATCTATGGACTGCTGGTACATCTCCTTGTACTCGTCCATGGTTTTGATCCAGGCATTTTCACGGTACTGGTCAGGTGCATGAAATTTGTAGTCGCTCATAAGGCTCTCCTTTTCAATATGGTCAATAATTACAGATTCAGGATTTTAATTTTCTTCTCGAACAGGGACGGCAACCATGGGGTCATCTTCTTTTACAGGTTCAGGGGCCTTGGTCATCAGGGCCAGGACAGCGCCGGTAAGCAGGAGGCCCGCTGCAAGGATATAGGCCATTTTAGGACTGTTGGTCTGGGCCACGATCATCTGGGAAACCCGCGGAAAAACAAAACCGCCCACACCCCAGGCAGAGAAAACAAGACCGTAGTTGGTACCGAAATTTTTCATGCCGAAATAGTCCTTGGTGGCTGAAGGAAACAGTGACAGGTTGGTCCCGTAATTAAACCCGATAAAGGTGGCGGCCAGCACCAGGAGGAATACCTGGCCCGGTGTGATGAACATGAGGGAAAAAATAACAAAGGCCTGGAAGAGAAGCATGATGAAAAGGGTGTTGGCCCGGCCGATTTTATCTGACAGTATGCCCGCAACCACACGTCCGGAGGCATTCCCCACAGCCATGAGCGCAACAACCACCCAGGCCAGGGAGCCCATGCCGGATTTGGCCATGCCGGCCACGCCGCCGATAATCATCAGTCCTGCACCCGAACCGACGCAGAACATGATCCACAGCTTATAAAATGCGCCGGTTCTCATCATCTCACTGGGAGAAAAATCGACACCCGTGGGGGCAGCAGGTGTAGTGGCAGTTGCCCTTGCATCGGGGTGCACATACCCTTCAGGGGGATTTACCAGGAACTGGGCCAGGCCTGATACAATCACCAGAAAGGCAACACCGAAAATCAGCATGGACTGGCTCAGGCCGAATTTAGCAATAAGAAAGGTGCCCAGAGGGGCAATATAGACTGAGGCCAGGCCGAAACCCGCCACGACAATACCTGCGATCATACCGGTTTTTGCCGGCGGAAACCATTTAATGGCCGGCGGTGTGGCAGAGGCATAGCCAAAGCCCAGACCCAGGCCCATGAGGATACCGAATCCGATTATCCATACGACCCAGGAAGTGGAGAATGCAATGGCAATCAGGCCGGAACCGGTCAGGATGCCGCCGATCACGGCAGTGACTTTCGGGCTTGTCCTGTCCTGGACACGGCCGGCAAAAATCATGGCAAAGGCAAAAACCATGCAGCAGACCGCATAGGGATCGTTCAAAGAGGCCAGGCTCCAGTTGAACACACCGTCTCCGGCTACAATAGACTCTTTGATGGACATTTTAAATATACTCCAGGTATACAGGATACCCAGTGCCAGGTTGATACCCAGCCCGGCGAAGGTGACCCGCCATCCGAGATTTTTGACCTCATTCATAATGATTCTCCTTTAATTTATTTGATCTGACCCGTTGATGTAATTACAAAACTGATTCCCGTTCATTTTTTATAAGAGCAATCAGCGTGCCATTATGGCAAAAAACAATAAGCCATTGATTTTATAAGCGATAAACTTGAAACACCCATATATCAAAAAATCGGAATTCTACAACAAAAGTTGTGACCTGTAAAGAATTCCCGAGCGATTGCTCGGAAAAACAGGGAACTCAACAGGAATTACAATAAAAGTTGTGGATACAAAAAAAGTTGTGGGATTATTTCAGGCAGGGTTTACTTCTTTTCCCTGAGTTTCTGGAGGCGTTTGCTCAGGGCCTGCTGGGAAATGCCAAGGATCTTAGCTGCGGCAGACTGGTTCTGGCCGGTCTGGGCCATGGCTTTTTCCACCAGGGTGGCGGATGCCTGCTTCAATGTAGGCAGGGACTCTTTATCGATTGGGGACTCCTTGCCGTGCCCTGCCCCCCCCAGCCCTTTAAACAGATCCGCAGTTATCGGCCCGCTTTTATACCGGGACAGGGCATCGTGGACCATGGATTTCAGCTCCCTGATATTGCCTTTGAACGGATAGGTCTCCATGGTCTCGATCAGGGTTTTGGGAATATCCGGCACAGGCTTGTCCAGGTCATCGGCAGCCTGGCAGACAAACCGGTCAAGAAGCAGGGGCAGGTCAACCAGCCGCTCCCGAAGGGGAGGCAGGGTCAGGGTATGGGTGGACAACCGGTAGATCAGATCCTTTCTGAAGATCCCTTTTTTCTCAAGGGCCCAGAGATCTTTATTGGTAGAGGCTATGATCCGCACATCTGACTGCCGGGTCCGGTCAGAGCCCAGGGCCATATACTCCCCCTCCTGGAGCAGGCGAAGGAGCTTGACCTGGGAGGTCATTCCAAGATCCCCGATCTCGTCCAGCATTAAGGTACCTCCGGCAGCCTGTTCGATCAGTCCGGACCTTGCCTTGTCCGCCCCGGTAAAGGCGCCGGGAACATGACCGAAGAGGGTGTCGGAAAAGACATTATCGTCAAGTCCGGCCACATTTACCACCACCAGTTTTCCCTTTCGCTGGCTCAGGGTGTGGATGCATTTGCCGATAAGTTCCTTGCCCACACCGGTTTCCCCGAAAATCAGAACCGGTTGTGAGGACGGCCCCACAGCCTCCACATAGTGGAAGATGGAATGCATCTGCTTGTCCTGGGTGATAATTTGCCTGAAGGCCGCCGGGTTCTTGATCTGGGCAAACAGATCCTGGTGAAGGGGTTTCTGCTCACTCTCCCCGGCCTCATCCCAGGACAGGGCATTCTTCACAGACCGTATCAGACGCTCCTCTTCCACCGGTTTGATAATATAATCCATGGCGCCGATCTTCATGCATTTAACGGCGGTATCCACCTCAATGGTCCCGGTAAGTACGATCACGGGAATCCTGGGCCAGGTTTTGCGGATGATTTTCAAAAGCCGGCCGCCGTTGATATGGGGCATGTTCAGATCCAGAAGGATGAGTGAGGGAATCTGCCTCTCCATCTGCCGAATCACATCCCTGGAATCGGCAATGGTGATGATATTGTCAAACCCGGCCATGCGCAGAGTGGTATCCACGGCCATCAGGATTTCAGGCTCATCATCCACAATTAAAATGGGTCTGTCTAATTTCGGCGCATCCACGGGTTTCTCCTCCTCGGGAGGTTATAAATTATTTCTCGGCACAGGGCAAGAGTATCCTGGCGGTCAAGCCCTTTCCGAGCTGAGACTCAAACTCCATAATCCCCTTGTGATCATTGACGATTTTCTCCGAAATGGAAAGCCCGAGACCTGTCCCCCCGTCATCCCTGCGGGTGGTAAAAAAAGGGTCTTTCAGTATTTTCAGGTCTTCCTTGCTGACACCGGGCCCTGTATCGCTCACCTCAATTCCCACAAAGGACCGGTCCTTATTAATAAAGGTAGATACGGATATGGTCTGGTCAGCGTTTTCCAATGCCTGGCCCGCATTAACCAGAAGGTTGATGATCACCTGCTGAAGCTTCTGGAAATCCCCTGACACCATGGGCAGATCCTCCCCGTATGAAACAGAGAGATGGGAGGTAAACTTTTTCAACACCGTATGGGTCAGGTCAACTGACTTTTCCACCACCTGGTTTATATCCATCTCCCGGGCCTGTCCCTGATCTCCCGAAGGCCTGGAGAAATCCTTGAGTTCGGAAATTATCCCCTTGATCCTGGCAGAGCTGTCCTGAATGGCTGCCAGCATGGATTCGATCCGCTGCCGCAGTTCAGGATAACGCATATTGCATACCTTTGCATCCGGCTGATCTGCAAAATGCTTATCCAGCACCGGAATAAAGGCCTCAAACGCCTTTTTCAGGTTTGGCGCATTGAGCATCAGAGAGGTTGCAGGATTATTGATCTCATGGGCCACCCCTGCCACAAGAATCCCGAGAGAGGCCATCTTATCCGCCTGGATGAGCTGTTTCTCCCTCAACCGGGACTGTGCCATGGCTGCCAATCTTGCCCGCTGCTGCATGGCCGCAGCCCAGATGATATAACCTGAGAGCAGCAGCACAACCCCCATTATCCCGAAACAGGCCAGAGTAAGCTTCCGGGTAACCGCAGAGATCTCCGCACGGACATCCTCCACGTAAATCCCGGTGCCGATCACCCAGCCCCAGGGTTCAAATCCTTTTACATAAGAGATCTTAGGAACGATCCGCTCGGAATCCTCCTGCCACTGCCAGAGATAATCCACAAACCCGGCACCGGAGTCTTCCACAACCGCCACCATCTCTGAGAAGAGCTTTTTCCCGGCAGGATCTTCAAATCCCGCAATATTCTTCCCCACCAGGTCATGACGATAGGGATGCATGATCATCACAGGCCCCATATCGTTAATCCAGAAATAATCCTTGCGCTCAGGCCCGTACCGCAGGTGCTCCAGATGGGCCATGGCCTTTTCCCGGGCCTGCCCATGGCTCATCATCCCCTGCTCTGCCTGGTCATGATACAGCGCCAAAGTGGACCAGGCACTCTCAGCCAGATGAAGGATACCCTCCCGTTTCCCATCCATCATATACCGCTCCAGCATGGGAATGATCAGCAGGAAAATCGTCATGATAAACAAGGAAATAGTCAGCGCCACCGGAATAATAATCCGCACCGGCAACGCCTGCAGCGATATGGACTGAGAACCGGAATCAGTCAAATTTTTTCTCCCATATTTGCGGGTTCACTCCTGTGTTGAATACCTAAAAGACCGGGAGGCTGTCAAGGGTATACCTAAGCCCAGCCGGACACAGTCCCAACATGTTGGAGCCGCGCCCGGCCGGGGCCATATTCAGGGTCAACGCAAGTAACTTTTCAGATCCAATGATTCCAATACGTTAGTTTTGTACAGGCAATCGCAGACAAAATTCGGATAAGGCATAAGTGTCCAAAACCTTTAAAAATTAAAAACCGTGCCAAGTTTATATGCGATTGCCCTGGGGCCATATTCCGGGATCTTGATAATCTTTTCATCTTTATGTTATACCTACCCGAAGAAAAAGGAACTTCTTATTCTTCAGCCCCACAGTCCTGCCAAAGCACCCGCAGAGCATGCCCGGATAGAGGCCGCCTGCCACATCCGAAAGCTATGCAGAGGCAGAAGGTGTTCGGGCATGATTAACCAACGTATCTTTTGTAACCGCAGGCAAGCAAAGGGACAGCCTTTTAAGATATGAACGCCCACGAAAGCTTTATCAACACCCTGTCCGCCATTGTTCCCCTGCCCCGGGACCAGGCCGCAAAGCTGAAAGAGATTGCCAGGCCCCTGGAAATTGAAAAGGGCCAAAGCTTTATCCGGACCGGCGAAATTCCGGACCGGCTGGGCTTTCTTGTTAGCGGACTGTTCCGGTACTATTACCTTACCCCGGGCGGCCAGGAGTTCACCAAAGGATTTTTCCGGGACAGGAGTATTCTCAGTTCGTACAGCGCCATGATCCAGGGCCGGGAATCCTTTTTCACGATCCAGGCCCTGGAAGATTTACAGATCCTTGAAATCCGTTACCGGAACTGGAAGCCGCTGGTGGAAAACCATCTGTGCTGGAGCCGGATCATGCTGGCCTTGGTTGAAAAGGGATTCTGTATCAAGGAGGCAAGGGAACGCGCCTTTCTCCTGGACAGCGCTGAAGAACGGTACCGGGAGTTTTTAGCTGCCTTTCCCGGCCTTGACCGGCGCGTCCGCCAGCACATGATCGCATCCTACCTCGGTATTACCCCGGTGGCCCTGAGCCGGATACGGAAAAGAATGGGCCTTGTTAACCCGGGTTAATGACACCCCTCCTTTTTGTGGCCTACACTTCTGCAGAACCTTAACCTGTTGAAAGATATCCTAAAAGGAGGATCTGCGATGAAGTTAACGGATCAATCGATTTTGATCACCGGCGGCACTTCCGGCATCGGCCTTGAGATGGCCCGGACTCTGGCAAAAACGGGAAACGACGTGGCAGTGTGCGGCCGCTCCGAAAAAAAGCTTGAGGCTGCGGCCCGCCTCATTCCGGGAATCCGCACTATCCGTGCAGACCTGTCCCTGACCCGGGAGCGAAAAGTCCTGGCCCGGTGGGTTGAAACGAAGTTCCCCCGGTGCAGCGTCCTGATTAACAATGCCGCTGTTGTCCACAACACCGGTTTCTTTTCCGACCCTGAAATGATTGCCAGGGCCCGCCTGGAACTGGAAACCAACCTGGCCGCCCCCATTGAGCTGACCAAACGGCTGGCCCCTGTGCTGGCCCGGAATCCGGACCCGGCCCTTGTTTATATCACCAGCGGGCTGGTGTACGCTCCCAAAGCCGCATACCCGATATACTGCGCCACAAAGGCCGGACTTCACTCCTTTGTCCAGACCCTCAGGCTACAGGCCCTGGACATGCCCCTGGAAATATACGAGGTTCTCATGCCTGCCGTGGACACCCCGTTTCACCGGGGAAATCCCCCGGACATTGCCATTACCGTGGAATCAGCCGTTTCCGAAATGATGAAAAAGCTGGCCCAGGGTATTTCCGAAATACGGATCGGCCCGGCCGAAACCCTTTACCAACTGGCCAGGAAGTCCCCTGAGGCTGCCATGGAGATGATCAACCAGACCTGAAGTCACTCTGTCTTACGGGCAGTGTCCGGGATCAGGCCAGCATCTTCCGGTTAAGTGCGGGAAGGCAAAATATCCCCTACGCCTCCCCGGTAACACTTTGTCACAAAGTATCACAGTTTCTCCATATTATCCCAATCCCTTCAGGCGTATATTTTTGTCCATAAAATGAAATTTATAACTTTAACCAAAGCAAAGGAAAAATGCGTTTTATCCATCGACTATTATCAGGTCTGGTCCTCTGTGTTGCGCTCTGGATATCCGGAACGGGATGTGCCGGACGCCCGAAACCGGCTGCCCTGCCGGAGGACCTGCCTGCCTCGTGGTCAGAGAAAGCTGGGACCGGACAGACCGCTTCGGAACTGCCTCAGGCTGTCCGGATCGGATCTGAAGACCTTACCGTGACCTCTTCCCTCCTGGATCTTATAAATGATCCGCAGGTAACCGCACTGGTGGAAGAGGCCCTGGTTAACAACCCGGATTTAAAAGCCACGGCAGCCCGGCTCAAAGCCTCGGGTTTCCTGCTCAGCCAGACCGGCTCACGTCGTCTGCCGGAGATTTCAGCAGGCGCCACCCGTGGAAGAAACAACCATACCCCGGATGATCTGGGCAATCCCGATGCAAAGAACCGCTACCAGGTGTCAGCCAGTCTTTCATGGGAGCTGGATATATGGGGAAGGCTAAACGATCTTCACCAGTCCCAGGTGCTCAGCCACGAGGCTCTGACCAAGGAATATACAAGGGCCTATGATGCCCTGGCCGCCCGGGTAATCCAGGCATGGATCAACTGCGTGGCAACCTGGCAGACCCTGAAAATCGAACAGGAACGGTACACGGCCCTTGAAAAAATAGAAACCGCCCTGGTGCGCAGGTACAGGGAGGGGCTGGGCAGCCTGGAGGATTATTCGGCGGCCCGGACCCGGACCCAGGTGGCAAAGGCCAATGTAAGCTCGCGTACAGAAGCACATAACCGTGCCCTGCGTTCCCTGGAGATACTGGCGGGACGTTATCCCAGGGCGGAAAAAATTCCGGCGGAGACCCTGCCGGTCATCGGCAGGGCACCGGTTCTGCCACCTAAGGCAACCCTGAGAAGCCGGCCGGATATCCAGGCGGCCCTGGCCAGAATAGATGCGGATCTCCTTACGGCCCTGGCGGCAAAGAAGAACCGCCTCCCCGCCCTCCGCCTGGTATCCGAGATCTCAAAGACCAGTTTCTCCTCCTCAAACCTGGATACGGCCAGCAGTCTGTGGAGCCTTGCCGCGGGCCTGACACAGCCGGTGTTCCAGGGCGGCAGGTTAAAGGATGAGGCCCTGGCAAGGGAGGCGGAAGCGGATTCGGCAGTGTACAACCTGGCCCGGACCGTTCTCCGGGCCATGAAGGAGGTGGAAGATACCCTGGACAAGGAAACCTCCCTGGCCTTCCAGGAAACCGCCCTTGCCACTGCAACCCGGGAGGCTGCCAAAACCACGGATTATTTCCTGACCCGGTACAGAAGCGGCCTGGACAATATCCAGACCCTGCTGATTGCCCAGGAACAGGAGATGAACATTAAAACCAGCCTGACAGACATCAAAGCCGCCAGGATGACCAATCGCATTGAGATGGCCCTGGCTCTGGGCATGGGTGTCTGATTCAGGCAAAAATGACAGAACCTGAGATATGAACCGATTTTCCTCATTAATAAAACGCTTTCCCCGGATTTTCCGGGCCCTGGTCTTTTCCATCACCACCCTGGGCTGTTCAGCCCTTGTCTATTACTATTTTGTGTATATCCCGCCCTCCGGCCCCGGAACGCCCACCGCCTCCGGGGCTCCCGCCTATGCCGCGCCTGCGGCACCGGTCACCGAAAGTGGTATCCCGATCCCTACAAGAGGTATCCCGATCCCTACAAGAGGTATCCCGGTCACCATTATTAGGACAAAACCTGCGGCTTATCCGGCCCGGGTCAACCTCTTCGGCCAGGCCCGGCCCCTGTGGCAGGCCACCATACGCTCCCAGGTAAACGGCAGGGTGGATAAGATTCTTGATGCATTGAGAAAAGGCAACATAGTAGAAAAGAACACCCCGCTGGTGATTATAAATGACAGCCGGTACCAGGCCGGCCTGGCCAGGGCGGACCAGGTCCTGGCCTCTGCCAGACTGGGACTTCTCAAGGAAGAACAGGAAGCGTCCCAGGCCAGGATAAACTGGGAGGCCTCCGGCCTGGACGGCCGGCCGGGCTCCCCCCTGGTCTTGAGAGCACCCCAGATGGCCCTGGCCAGACAGGCAGTGATTTCCGCACAGGCAGACAGGGCATCGGCAGCAGTGGATCTCAGTTATTGCAGGATAGCGGCACCGTTTAAAGGCATCATCACGGAGCGGCTGGTCTCCCCCGGGGACACGGTGACAGCCGGGGACAGAATCGCCGTTATTGCCGGCATTGACCGTATGGAAATTTCCTTGAGCCTGGATGCGACCCAGGTTGAACTTCTGGGCCGGGACCTGACCCGTTCAGGGGTCAGACTCATCAATGAAACAGCCGGTGTGACATATAATACAGGAAGGCTCCGGGACGGTATGACCATTGACCCTGCAACCAGGCTCCGCAATTTGTTCTGCATTGTAAGGCGTCCCCTGGATCTCAATCCCCCGCTGCTGCCGGGAACATTCCTGCGGGTTGAACTTTTCGGACCGCAGCGGGAGGGTTTGCTCAAACTGCCGGAATCCGCGCTCACCCGCCAGGGCCTTGTCTGGACGGTCAACCGGGAAAACAGACTGTCCTCCTTTAAAGCAATCCCCCTGTTTTACAAAGACGGCCACGTATTTATCACTGCGCCGGAGAACGGGGCACCGGAAGGCGGGGAGTTCTCCATTGCCGTTTCCCCGAATGCTGCATTTGTGACCGGGGCCAAGACTCAACCCCAAAAAGACCGGACATAGGGGGAACAGCCATGCACAGACTCTCCGAGTGGTTTATCAAAAACCCTGTGGCCGCAAACCTGCTGATGGGCCTGATCCTGGTGGCCGGGCTTTTTACCATGACCTCCATGCGGATCGAAGGATTTCCTCCCCTGCCCCCCAGTTCCGTTTCCATAGAAACCGTTTACCCGGGAGCCTCGGCCGCCCAGGTGGACCGGGGGATTTCCCAGCGGATTGAAATAGCCCTTGAAGGCATGCCGGGCATTAAAAAAATAACAGCGGCCTCTTATGAAGGTTAGTCCGTGGTCCGGGTGCAGAAGGTAACCGGAATGGACCTGGACCGGTTCCAGAATGAGATTAAGACCCGGATTGACGGTATCGGCACCTTGCCCAGGCGGGCCGAACGGCCGTCCATCACCCGGGACGAACTGACCATTGAGGCGCTTCTGGTGCAGGTATACGGCAAGACAGATATCCATGCCCTCCAGCAGACATCCCTGAGGGTTAAAGAGGCACTTCTGGCAGATCCCCGGATTGCCAAGATCGGCACCTTTGGCATGCTGCCCAGGGAGATCACCATCTCAGTGAACGAAAAAAAGCTCCATTCCCTCGGCCTGGGCATGGAAGATATCTCTGCAGCCATCCGCAACAACTCCCTGGATTATAAAACAGGATTCCTGAAGAGCCGCGACGGGGAAATCTCCATTAAGGCGGATCAAAAGGCATTTGAAACAGTCGAATTCCGGCAGATCCTAATTAAATCCAGGCCCGACGGCAGCCAGGTCCGCCTGGGGGATGTGGCAGAGGTCACCGATGGGTTCGGAGAGAACGAGTACTTTGCCAGATTCCAGGGAGAGCCCTCCGTGGGCATGATGATATACACCAGCCCCAAGGGGCATCTCCTGGAGGTCAGCCGGGCTGCGCACAAGGTACTGGAAAATATAAAACCGGACCTGCCCGCCGGCATTCAGGCAGACATCTGGGGGGAATCCAGTGAATACATGACGGCACGGCTGACACTTCTTGCCACCAATGCATTCCAGGGGCTTGCCATTGTTTTCGTTCTCCTGGCCCTGTTTTTAAACCTGCGGCTGGCATTTTGGGTGGCCATGGGTATCCCCATTTCCATCTGCGGCGCCCTGACCCTGATGGGGCCGCAGTTCCTGGATCATTCCCTCAACGACATCACCACCTTCGGCCTCATCATTGTACTGGGTATCCTGGTGGATGATGCCGTTGTGGTGGGTGAAAGCGTATTTGAAGAGCGGCAGCACCTTGCAGACCCGGTTGCCGGAACCCTGAAAGGGGTCACGCGGGTCTCCACAGCCACCATATTCGGATGCGCCACCACCGTGACAGCCTTTTTCCCCCTGCTTCTCATCGACAATGACCTGGCCCGGATCTTTGCAGGCTTTTCCCTGGTGGTCATCACCTCACTGGGGGTTTCCCTTCTTGAGAGCAAACTTATCCTGCCCTCGCACCTGACCTCTGTCCGCCTGAGGCAGGATCCCAGGAAAACACCGGGGATGCTGCCCCGCACCTGGGGCAGGCTTCAAAGCGCTGCCCGGACGGTCCTGAGCTTTGCCTGCCAACGCATTTACACCCCCCTGCTTAAACTGGCACTTGACCACCGGTACACGGCCCTCGCCGCCCTGACCGGACTTGCCGTCATCAGCATGGGGATGATTTATAAAGGGGAGATCCGCACGGTTTTCTTTCCGGAGGTGCCGGGCCAGTTTATCACGGTAAACCTTGAAATGGTAAAAGGCAGCCCCCTGCACCTGACCCGCAAAAACCTGGACCGGCTTGAAGCGGCAGCCGAAGCGGTGAACAGGGGCGTGATGGCCCGCACCGGCCAGACCCGCCCGCCCATTGCTAAAATCATGTCCAGCCTGAACAATGTCCACGAGGTGGAAATCTGGGCCGAACTCCAACCCGAAACCCTTCGGCAGATAGAAACCCTGGAAACCCTTAAGCTCTGGCGTGAACAGACCGGGGTGCTGGAAGGCGTCAGAAAACTGACTTTTTCAGGGTCTTTTGACACAGGCGGGGGATTTGCCCTGAACCTGTCTGTCCGGGATCAGGACCTTTTGAAGCCGGCTGAAACGGAACTTATCCGGGCGTTGTCAAAAATCCGGGGATTACACGATATACACTCTGACCTGGCCCAAGGCCTGCCCCGGATCCGCCTTGCCCTCAAACCTCTGGCCCGGAACCTGGGTCTGAGTATTGCTGATCTTGCCGCACAGATCGGAGATGCCTTCGGCGGCCTGGAGGTTCAGCGGTTTCTGCGCAGGGGAAGCGAAGTCAAGGTGTTTCTCACCTATAAACAGGAGAACAGGCGGTATATGGGGGATCTCATGGCATTCATGATCCGCACCCCCCGGGGGCAGTGGGTTCCCCTGCCGGCCGTGGCCTCCATAAAAACCGAAACAGCACCGGGGGCCGTCCACCGGAAAAACAGGCGGCAGACCACCACCATCCGGGCATCCATAGATAAGAAACTGACCAGGCCTTCAGCCGTTTTTGAACAAATTGATTCCGGGATCCTGCCGGAACTGAAACGCCGTTACCCGGGCCTTGAACTCAGGGGAGCCGGGGAACTGGAAGAGATAGGAGAGATAAAAGCCGGGATGATAAAGGCCCTGGTATTCATCTGCCTGGCCATTTACGCCCTGCTTGCCATCCCCCTGAAATCCTACTGGCAGCCCTTTATCATCATGTCCGTTATTCCCTTCGGCTTTGTGGGGGCTGCCTTTGGTCACAGAATCATGGGGTATCCCTTAAGCATTCTCTCTTTTTTCGGTATGCTGGGGGTGGCTGGGGTGGTGGTCAACGACAGCCTGGTGATGATCACCCGGTTCAACGACCTCATGGAAGAAGGCATCCCTCTGTCCCAGGCCCTGGTACAGGCAGGAACCTCCAGGTTCAGGGCGGTGTTCCTGACCACGGCCACCACAGTGAGCGGCCTGCTGCCCTTAATGTCCGAAACCAGTGAGCAGGCCCAATATCTGATTCCGGCAGCGATCTCCCTGGCTTTTGGGGAGCTGGTCGCCACACCGGTGACCCTGATTCTCATCCCTGTCCTCCTGTATTTAGGGCAAAGACTGAGAAAAAAATTCCCTTTTTTTCCGAAAAACAGTCCATGTGAAAAACTGGCGCCTGTCAAAGAAAATACAAAGATGTAAATTTATATTTATCTGATCTAACTGTTAAAGGGCCAGTATCCGTTAAAGCCCAGTATTACAAGGTATTCCCTCCGGTATCCCGCACGGCGTTTATCGGCCGGCAAGGCTAATCCAGTTTTTATTCATTTCACACAGGATCATGGCACATGAATTGCTTAATAATTTAGCAGATTTATGAAATAACAAACAGAACCACCCGGAGGATACAATGGCTAAAAAGGACTTTGACGTAAAAAAAACCTTTGGACTCAGTGTGCTATTAAAACTGACACGGAAAAATATCCGCGGTATAAAAATTTCGGAGACCAACGGCAGATACCGGTCTAATCTGGATCTTGATGAGATGAATAAAGCCGTGACCACCACCATGGAAGCCCATAACATCAATCTAAGGGTCGGCTAGCCGGAAGGTTTCCGCCCTTCTTCATAAAAAAGGTCAGGACCGCCAAAGCCCGGCGTTCCTGACCATTTATCCTGCAGCCGGGTTCACCGGCCCGGTTTAGATTACATATCAAGCATATCCCTGAAATTCACATCAATCCCCAGGCTCCCTTCATAAATCCGGATATCATCTGTTTCACCCATTGACCTGTTTTTAAATTCATATAATGACACAGACCATGAAAAGATGCGAACTCGGCTGACTGGTTCCGCCGTCATTATATGAAACGGGCCATACTCCACCCGGAGCAACTCCAGATCACCCGGCCCTATCTGTCAATTACCGGTGCCCATATGTGTGTTACCCTGTCCATGAAGCTGTCCTGCCCGTCAGGTGAAAGTGTCTTGTGCTGTGATCTTAAAATATGATTCTCCTGCCGCCGGGATCAGGGCAGGCTTGATTTCCCCGACACCGGCATGCTACATTGTGGCATTGTTTTAACATCTCAATTTACCATGGCGATGGGTGCTGCCGGGTTGTCCATTATCGGCGAACCGCATCACCATGACGGAGAGTAACATGAAACCCACTAGTGTCTTACCAATAGTCTGGTCATTGATATTCTTCATATTTTTCTGCGGCACCGGTTTTGGCCAAAACCAGGCCCCCCTGAGGGGCGAGCCCTTTTCAGATCCCTCTGTCACAACCCGGATGCCAGAAAAATGGAAAGAGGCGCCAATAACCTATAAACCGGGGGCTGAGGATGCAGACATCACAATAGATCTTAACCAGCAATTGTACTCATTTCTGTTGCCCATGGTAAATAAATACGCCAAGGAGAATAACCTTAAAATTTCATACAGCAAAGGCACCTGCGGCAAGTCTTTCGGCATGCTCAACAGCAAAAAAATAGATATCGGCGGTGCCTGCTGCCCGCCTGCCGCGCTGGACCGGCTACCCGGATTGAAATTCCATACCATCGGAATCATGGCGCTGGCCCTTCTCACCCATCCGGACAACCCTGTGGATGACATAAGCCTTAACCAGGCCAGGGACATATTCCGGGAAAAAACCACAAACTGGTCCGGAGTGGGAGGACCTGACCAGCCCATCAGGCCGGTATCCTCCTTTCACTGCCGTATGCGGCCGGGGCATTGGCGCCTGCTGCTGGACAATGAAGAGTTGTTCGGGGTCAACGTTCTGGAGGTAGGGGAGATGTCGGACATGATCTATCATATCGCCGGAAACCCATGGACCATCGGTTACGAGGTTGTTCTGGTGGCAGATCTGTTCCAGGACCGCGGCAAGGTCAAGCCCCTGAAAATTAACGGATACTCCCCAAGGGATCCCCAGGCGCTTTTGAACGGATCATACCCCCTTTACCGGACATTTTCCATGACAACCTGGGAAGGGGAACAGGTTGAAAATCCGGAGGCGGACAAACTGGTGGCATATCTTTTACGGCAAATGGAGGCAAACGGCGGTCAGTACGGCCTGGTTACCGCAAACAGGCTGAAAAAAGCCGGTTGGCAATTCAGCAGCAACGAATTAACAGGCGAACCCAATTTAAACTGAAGCGATCAGAGGCGCAGCCATTAAAAACCCTTGGTTTATAAACAGATTGTCGCTCACGGCAAAATCACTTTTGATGACCTTGATTGTCGGTGCCGCTGCCCTTGGGATTGCCGATTATTTCGGTAAGATTTCTGTTACAACAGCCTTCCATGCCCAGCTCAGGCAACAGTTGATGAACCGTGCTGCAGACGACCGGTTCAGGTTCAGCCGTTACGTTTACCGCTACAGAGAGGCGGCCAAGGTTTTTGCATCCCAACGGAATATTTTTGACTATGTCAATACCATCGGCTGGGAGAAGAACAAGAGACCCCGGCTTATCACCCATACCCGGCCTCCAAAATGGTTTGCCAGGAAATCAATCCAGCGCGCCCTGGTTTCCCCCAGGATCACCCTGCTTCTGGACCGGTGGGGCGGCCTGAGAGAAATCTATTACAACAGATCCGTACCCCTGCCTGAAGGGCTTTCCCCGCCGCCCGAAAGACTTCTGCAGCTCAGCCAAAATGAAAACTACCTGACGGCCTTTCCCGAAGGCCTCTTTCTCGTCACCTCCCAGACCATAAATACAGACCCGGGAAAACCCCTTGCCACCCTTGTCCTTGCAAGCCCCATTGACCAGGCGTTCCTCCTGGCCTCCCAGCAAACGTTTTCAAAGGGATACCAGGTGGCGCTGGTCTCGGAAGAAATCCCCCAGGATGAAGGCGCCAGGACGGAAATAATAGATCCGCTGAGGGATATCCCGCTGCGGATCCTGGTCAGCAGCGATATGGCCCAGCTGCCTAAAGGCACCCTTCTGAACAACCTACCCGGCCATCTCCTGGTCAGCCAGCAGGAATTTTACGAATACGGCGCATCAGAGATGGGATTCCGGTTTGTCACCCTTGTATCCACGGACCTCATAGAGCCCCAGATAAAAAAAGTCATAAAAGATTACAGGATCCGGACCCTTGTCCAGGCATGCCTTCTCCTGTCTGCCTTTGCCGGGATAATGATCCTTTTGACCCGGCGGATTGAAACCCTGAGCAGACGGGTAATGGATTTTTCCGACAAGACCCTTGAAAGGCAGCTGGTCAGGGAAAGGTCCGGAGATCAGCTTAAAATGCTTGAAAACCAGTTTCAAAAGCTCACCCGGGCCATAAAGCTGAGAACCGGAGAACTCAAGTCAGCCAATACGGAACTAAAGGATTTCGCCCATGTGGTTTCCCATGATTTAAAAGCCCCCCTGAGGGCGATCAACCAGCTGGCGTCCTGGCTGGCCGAGGACTACGCCGATGTCCTTGATGAACAGGGAAAAGAACAATTGGAACTGATGATGGCAAGGGCGGAACGGATGCATGCAATGATTGACGGAATCCTGGAATATTCACGGATCGGCAGGAGTTATGAAAAAAAGAAGCTGACGGATTTAACCCCTCTTGTCACAGAGGTCATCCATACCCTCAGCCCGCCGGCACACATCAGGATCGACCTGGAAAATGAATTACCACGGATTTTCTGTGAAGCGGTCAGGCTTGAGCAGGTGTTTTTGAACCTCATAGGAAACGCAGTCAAATTCATGGACAAACCCCGCGGCAGGATACAGGTGGGATCAAAGGACAGAGGCAGTCACTGGGAGTTCACAGTGACGGACAACGGGCCGGGAATTGAAGAAAGCCTCCATGATAAGGCGTTCCAGATTTTCCAGACCCTCGTCCCCAGGGACAGGCAGGAGAGCACCGGGGTGGGATTGTCCATTGTCAAGAAAATCGTGGAGCTGCACCAGGGAGACATCCGCATCCAGTCCGACCCCGGAAAAGGCACCACCTTCATATTTACCATAATAAAAGAACAGCAGATACCCGGGGAAAAGGGCCCATAGAGAAACCGCCACTGTTTACGGAGAAAATCATGAGCAGCACAAAAAAACATATATTATACGTTGAAGACGATAAGGTTGACCAGATGGCCTTCAGCCGCTATGCCCAAAAAAACCGGTTCCCCTATGAATACACCATAGCAGCATCTGCCGGTGAAGCTGAAAAAATACTGGCGTCACATGAATTCAGTGCCGTTGTCAGTGACTACCACCTGGGTGACGGAACCGCTCTGACCCTTTTGGAAAAGCAGGGCAATACCCCGTTCATTATTTTAACGGGTAAGGGGGATGTTGATATTGCTGTGAATGCGATGAAAAGCGGGGCATTTGATTTTCTGGAAAAGGACCCCCACGGGGATTACTTAAAACTGCTGCCCATTACCATCAAAAATGCCGTGCACAGTAAAAAACTCGAAGTAAAATTATCACAGTACAAGGAAGATCTTGAAAACCGGGTTGCCCTGCGGACAAAGGATCTGAATAAAACCATCGAAACCCTGAAAAAGACCGAAATGCAGCTTGACCTGGCCCGCCAGATGAACGAAACCATCAACGCCATCCTTAAAGAGGCGCTCAAGCACGGCTCACTGGAGGACCTTTTGGGCAGAACCCTTGACATCATCCACACCATGCCCGGATACCATCTTCAGGGGTGCGGCTCCATTTTCCTGGCAGATGAGGAAGAAACAGACACCCTGATCATGGTGGCACAGAAGGGGCTTACCCCCAAACAGCACGCCATTTGCAAAAAAGTGCTTTTCGACACCTGCGTCTGCGGCAGGGCAGCACGGGAGAAATCCTTCCAGGCATATGATTCCAGCCAGAAGGAACATGAAATAAAGTTAAGAGGTGTCCAGCCCCATACCCACTTTGCCGTCCCCATACTTGCAGGTGAAAAACTGTTGGGCGTCCTCTCCCTGTACCTGGAACAACTACCGCCAAAGCCCCCTGATTTTGAAAGAAACTTCATGACCATCGCCCGGACCATCGCCGGCATCATCGAACAATTCAAATCAGAAGAGAAGAAAGAGACCCTCCAGGCCCAGCTCATCCAGGCCCAGAAAATAGATTCCATAGGCCGGCTGGCAGGGGGGGTTGCCCATGACTTCAACAACCTTCTGTCCGTTATCAACGGGTTTGCGGAGCTGGGCCTGGCCAGGGCGCCTGAAGGAAATAAAATTAAAAGATATTTCCGCAACATACTGAAATCCGGGCACCGGGCGGCCAGCCTGACGCAGCAGCTCCTTACCTTCAGCAGGAAACAGAAATTCCAGCCTGAATCAGTGAACTTCAACCAGATCCTTGACAGCAGCCTGAACATGCTGGAGAGACTGATCGGAGAAGACATCACCATTAAGGTCAAAAAACAGGAGGATCTCTGGAAAACCTGCGTGGATGTTACCCAGATCAACCAGGTCACCATGAACCTTGCGGTAAACGCAAGAGATGCCATGCCCGACGGGGGGGCACTGACCATTGAAACCGAGAACATCCTTATTGACGATCATGCTGCCAAACACCCTGTGGGATTAAAACAGGGGAAATATATCCTTTTGAGGATATCAGATACCGGGCACGGTATTGATGCCGATATCCAGGAACATATTTTTGATCCCTTTTTTACAACCAAAGAGCTTGGGAAGGGTACCGGACTCGGCCTGGCTACGGTATACGGCATTGTCAAGCAACACAACGGCCATATTGATTTTTCCAGCACACTGGGCAAGGGGTGTGTTTTCAATATTTACTTTCCGGTTGTGAAAGGCAGGCCGCCTGAAAGCAAATCACCGGGTAAGGAAAAACCGGAACAGGGCAGCGAAACAATCCTTCTGGCCGACGATGACGATATGGTCCGGGATTTTTTAAAACAGACCCTGGAAATCCTGGGCTACAACGTCCTGGCAGCTGAAAACGGGGAACAGGCGTTAAAACTCTGCAAAACCGCCAATGGGGATATTGACCTGCTTTTGACCGATGTTGTTATGCCGAAAATGAGCGGCAGTGAACTGGCAAAACAGATCGAAACCCGCTATCCCTCGGTTAAAATCCTTTTCATGTCAGGCTACACCGATGACAGGCTGACACTGCAGACCCTGCTGGAACAGGACGTCCCCATCCTGACAAAGCCCCTTTCCATGGAAACCGTCGGCAACTCGATCCGGGCCGTCCTGGCCGGAAAAAAGATAAAATCCATGGTAAAACAAAAGGGGTTTTACGGAACAATGTGACCCGGATCATAATACCATGGCCGACCTGATTGCCGCCCGCGCAAGCCGGTGAACGTAAGCTGCCGCCTCTTCAGGGCTGTACTCTATGTCCCCCTTGAGCCAGGAAATAATAACCCAGCAATAAGACCCGGCTATGGACAGGGAGAGCACATCAAAGGGAATGCGGGTTGTCCTGTGGGCAAATGCAGCCCTGAGATTTTTCTCAAACTTAACGGACAGCAGCCTGTTTATATGGTGGATCACATAATCCATGTCATTTCCCAGCATATAGGCAAGGGAGAACGGCCTCTCCCCCATTCCCCGGAACATTGTTAAAAATGAAATCAGTTCACGGGGCGGGACATCGTCCAGCCAGGCAGGCTCTGATGCCAGTGAGGCAAGGAGTTTATCAAACCGGTCCCCATGGAGAAAAACCAGGAGATCGGCCTTGCTCTTAAAATAACGGTAAAAGGTGCTCCGGCCGGTATCGGCCCGGGTGATAATATCGGTCACCGTGATATCTGCGTAGTTCCTCTCACGAAGAAGCACTGAAAACGCCGTCACAAGGGAAGTTTTGGTCCGGACCGCCTGCCGTTCGCCTCTGCTGTAACCTCTCATACCGCTCCTTCATGGGACAATTAAGGCCAAATGTCCACCCCTGAACAAAGCCCCTGTTTTGTGGCTTGTTCCGGATGAATGCCCGGAGTATATCAAAGCCTGGAAGCAATTACACCACAAAGGAGCGACCTAATGAACAAAGTCATAAAAATCTATTGGGGATTCCTGATCTCCTTAATTGAGAAATACACCCCACTCACCCTTACCGGCCACAGGATTGAGGATATATTCAACTACTATCAGCTCAGCAGCACCCTGAGCACCTCAGGCCAGCCCACAGCGATCCAGTTCAGCACCATAAGGGATGCCGGTTTTAAAACCGTCATCAACCTCCTGCCTGAAAATACGGAAAACGCCCTTGCCCATGAAGCAGACCTGGTAAAAGAGCTGGGCATGGCATATATCCATATTCCTGTGCATTTTCTCCGTCCCACAGAGGAAGATTTCAGGAGATTCACCACAGCCATGCAGACCGTGTCCCATGAAAAAACCTGGGTACACTGCGCAGCCAATGCCAGGGCATCGGCCTTTATCTACAGGTACAGGACAGCCGTTCTCGGGGAAGACCCGGACACCGCCAAATGGGATGTCCGTGAAATCTGGGAACCCTATCTTACCTGGAGGAAATTCATATCATGGAACGGATGATAAAACCTGGCGACAATTTTTATTTAGATCAGGTCATCCGGTCAAGAGGGTTTGGAAAAGAATCAATCCACTTCCGGAGCCCGGCCACAACCTCTTTTTCCTTTGGATCGTCAAAAAGAACATCTGCACCAGCGTGCGCATACCTCCGCTTTACACCTTTTGCAGATAATAAAATCAAAATACAATTTAGGATCGACATCGTTGCTTTTAAAACATTTCGGACAGATTAACTGCATAAGCAGAACTCTCCCCACCCCTTAGGGACATTCTCCGTAACGATAACGGATAACTTCCTGATCAGAACAGGCAGTGCATCCGTTGCCGTATGTCTTCATGAGGCCGTCTTTTTTCTCCCCGCAGACAGGGTCATATTCCATGGTGCAGACTTCAGGCCTGGGGTCTTTACAGACCACCGCCTCTGTTTTTCCGGTGTCCTGGGTTTGTGCACCTTTACCCTGTTTTGCCTGAAAGGCCATGGTGCCGGAGTGGTATTTCAGATCAATATAGAGCCTGTCCCCCTTGAAAAAAAGGATGGCAGCCCTTTCCAGGTCTTTGAGAAATGCGCTGTCCAGGGAACCAGGCGGGCACATGGCACGGGTGGATGAAATGGAACCGAAGGCGATCCGGCTGCCGGAC
>JAKSAX010000472.1 GCA_022361395.1 Desulfobacterales bacterium
GAGGCTTTAATAAACCCTTTTCCATGTAATCCTCCGTCAAAGCTGAAGTGGTCAATAGCGTCAATCATTCTCAAAGCCTTTGAAGGCATTCCGGAGTTTAGACTTTGATTGTTATCATCCGGTGAAACCGGCGCGTCATTTTTAAAATTTATCCTGTCAGATTCAGGAAGGTTCTCAAGGTCAATCGACAGTTTACTGTTCCGGATTCCGACCTGATTTGACAGGGCTTTGCCTGTGAAAAAGCCAAAGTTGGTTGTTCCCTTGTAAATCATTTGGCCATGATTCAGAACTTCCATTTCAAAATCCTGGATGATCATGCCGCCTGCATGGGAAACATCTGTCATTCTCGCTCTTATTGTCAGCACTCCTGAATCAAGGGAAACATTTCTTATTAATTCGGCATTTCCGCCAAGATTCCTGAAGTGAAGGCGCTCATCGCTCTTTAGTGCAGAGCCTGCATAGGCGGCCAGCCAGCCGCAGGGTTGAAGGGCGATTTCCAATAAAATGCAAAAAGGCATCGTTTGAGTTCTGTTTGCTTTGAAATACCATTCATCCTCAGGTATTTCATACTCTGTTTCGATCCAACCGCCGGACTGCATTTCCCATGGGGTGTGATCGGCGGTGACAACTCTGTCCATAAAGAAATAGGGGGGACGCGGTAATCGTGCGATCTCCCTGTCTTTGTCGAAAACCTTATACGGGCTGCCAAAGGCCTCTGATGGATTGCCCTGGGCAAAGGCCAGTATTTTATCTCTGTCAAAAAGAGGCTTTGCCTTAAATTTGTCAAGCAGGCCGGGATCAACAATGGCTTCAAATCCCATGACACTTGCAATAGGTGTCTCTGTCTCATCCAGGAAGGTGAAATATCCCTGAACTTTATGCCGGGTTTCGTGGTTTACCGTGAATAAGATGCGGATATTGCCTGTCAGTTCTCCATAGGATGAGTAGATTCTGAGATTGGAAAAATAACTTGGCAGGCAAACCTGTTGCCTGGTTTCATATGTCCAGAGGATAACGGCCTGAAATGCGGCATCCAGTATCATCGGATCAATGGTCCAGTCTTTGCTGTGAGGGGATGTATACCATAGGCCGGTATCAGGTGCGGGACAGGCCACCACATCGATTCCTTTGGGCGACACACCGTTTACGGATTTAATACATTGAAGCCCTTTACCGTGAAATAGTACTTTTTCATAGGCTTCTTCAACGGACATTCCATAAGGGTGAAGATCCATGAATGCGGTTTCTGACAGCGCAGGAGGCTCGGGAATACTGGGACGTACAAGGGTGATGCCATTGGCGTGTACCGTTTCGATGCCTTTTTTATCCCGTGAGGTCAGGGTGACATGCGCAGATTGCATACCGCCGTCAGGAGTGCTTTTCGTCAAGTTTATCTGGACAGGCAGATCGGTGTCACCCGGTGTAATGCCTTTTAAGAGCCTCATTTCATCCAGACCTACGAATTTTAAGTCCGGATTGTTTTGTTCCGCGGCACAGGCAAACAGGTCAACCATCATTGCCAGCGGAACCACAGGCTCATGATTGATTTTGTGATGGGTGATGATAGGACTGGCTTTGCTGCCCATTATCTGGCTTAAAACTTTTTTAGAAGGGGATTTGGAATTCGGGTCGGGAGAGGTCAGTGCCGCACCGATGACCACTTCAATGCAATTTTTATCAGGGTTGCCCATTTCAACCAGCAATTGTTCTGCACCTGCTGCCAGGGGGATGAGCTCAATCCCGCGTTTGGAAAATTCTTTTTTCAGCCCGTCGTTTACCATTCCGCCGGCCCACGGGCCCCAGTTTATGGATATATATCTGCATTCCGGATTTATTCTGGCCTGTGACTGAGCTACTTTGTTAAGAACTTCATTGGCCATGGCATAATCACATTGGCCCTGGTTACCGAACCGGGCCGCCACAGAGGAAAACAGCACCATGTACTTTAAAGGGGTGTCTTTGACGGCTTCGAGGATTGCCTCAAGGCCCTTTACTTTTGTTTCAAATACCCGTTTGAATTGGTCGGCTTTTTTCTCGGCAATTAATTTATCCTCCAGTACCCCGGCACCGTGAATAACAGCGGAAACCGGTCCGATATCCTTTCGGATTTGATCGAAAATCCCCTTTACCTGAGCCGTGTCCCGGATATCCACAGAGATGTATCGGGTCTGCGGGGAATGCTCTGAAATGCGGTTGATATTCTCCTGGATGCTCCTGTTGGAAAGTATGGCCTGGTAACGCTGTTGAATTTTAGCCGGTGTGGCCTTTTTATCTGCATATTCCCGTGAAAGAATGGCTTTTTTCATCTCTCCCGGATCTGTTATCCCCTCAAGCCACTCAGGCTCCCGGAAAGGGGCAGGGGAGCGGCCCAGAAGAACAATGCGGGGAGAGCAGGCTCGGGCCAGTTGCAATGCACACTCTGCAGTAACACCTTTCGCACCGCCGGTGATCACTACAACGTCTTTTTTGTCTAACCGGATTTTTTCCCGCCCGGCCTGTGCGGGCTTAAGTGACGGGATGACGCATTGTTCACCGTTCAGGCCCATCTCCACGGCTCCCCGGGTCATCATCAGGGCAACGGTATTTTCAATATTTTCTTTGATTCGGTCCAGGGCAGCCGGCAGATCAAGTGCCCTGCACAACACGTTTTTCCACTCGATATCAGCAGTTTTGGTCAGTCCTGCGAGGCCGCCGTAGACCGGGCTTATTTCAGAGGTTATGCTGCTGAACCCAAAATCACCGCCGGAAAAGGTAAGTGTGGTGAAAAATGCGCCTTCCTCACGGGCTGACTGAATGAGGTGGGCGGCATTCTTGCCGGCAAGGGCAAAGGCTGAGGATAGAAAGTTTTTGGCTGCGTCATCATCACCGGCATCAATTGCATCCGGAATAATAACGATTCCGGCGGCATCAGCCAGGCCCGGAATCGTTCCCTGGCTGATATCAATAAGGCGTGCCTGGTATCCCTGGTTTTTGAATTCTGCTTTTAAGGACTCGGCAATGCCGGAATTATCCCGGGTAAGATAGATGGTTTTCTCTTCGGGGATGTCAATTTTCGCGCCATTGTAAAGCCGGACCTGGTTTGTGGGGTAATGCTTTAAAACGATCTCCTGCCTTAAAAGAGGGGCTGATTCCGGTTCAACAGGGCCGCGGCTCTCTTCTATCCGGTCATGCGAAGTTTTTTTTTTGTTGCGGTTTCTGCCGGAACCGTTTGTGGGGCAAGAAATTGAACAATGTCCTGTATGTTTTTTAGGGTTCCCATTTTATCGGGTGATATGGAACTGATATCCGGCAGTTCCTGTTCCAGTCTTGAAAGGATTTCCACCCGTTTAATAGAGTCAATGCCCAAATCCGACTCCAGGTTCATTTCAGGCTCCAGCATTTCCACCGGAAATCCGGTGAGTTCACTGATGATGTTAACCAGCACATCAAAGGTTTTGCCTGAATTATTGACCTCTGCCTTCTCCCGGGAGGGGGCCGGCAGGGGGGCTGTTTCCGCCGGGGCCGCCATGGCCTGGCAAATATCCCCCAGCGTGCGGACAGACGAGAGATGCTCTGTGGAGAGGCTGTCTCCGTCCGGGATTGCCTTTTCAAGCTCTGAGATGATTTCCACCTTTTTAATGGAGTCAATCCCTAAATCCGATTCAATGTCCATCTCCGGTTCCAGCATCTCCTCCGGAAAGCCGGTTAATCGGCTGACAACTTCATAAAGGACGGTCCGGACAGATGGGTCTGAGGCCTCTTCAGCGGCAGGTTTACAGGTCTCCACTGGAGATACAGCCTCTGCTGCGGCCGGGGGAGCCGGGCTTTCTTCTCTCTCCGGCCGGGGAGCCGCAGGTGTTGTATCGGTTGCGGTTTCAGCAATCACAGGTTCCGGGGCCGGAATCACTGTCGCTGCCGCCGGTGTATGAACAGGGGCCTGGGGAACCGGTGCCGGCTGCGGTTCGGAAGGAATGACATGGGTTACGGGGGCGCTGTTCACAGGTACCGTGGTTGACAGGGGGACTGGAATTCCCCTGGTCTGGGCCATTATCCCGGCCAGGGTCTGGCTGGCCTGGGCCTGGGTCTCCAAAAACTTCTCATGGGCACGGGCGGTCTGTTCCTGGAGGTGCTGCATGGCCTCAAGTCCTTTTTGAACCAAGTGAATGTTAACCGGAACTGTACTACCTGCATTGGTCTCTATCTGAGAGTTTTTTGGTGAAGGTGTCATGTTAAACCCTTTATTTTCAAATTTTTGTTTTTCAGGTGAATGATGATTGATCATCGGCCGGGGGCGGACAGAAGAAGGTAAGCTGTGTAAGGATTTCTCCTGCGCTGACGATGTCTGCTGCCCGTTAGATCCGGTGGCCGGGCCCGGCTCCACAGCCGGGGTAGGCTGGATTGTGTTATTTTTCTCCGCCTGGCGTTTTGGAATTTTTTTGGATGCCGGTTTGGGGTTTGCACCGGTGAGCATCAGTTTCATCTTTTTGAGAGAGGGGGCGGATACCGGATCTTCCCAATGTCTTAAATCAACGTGAAATCCCTCTGCTGCAATGGCACACAGGCCGGCTGCCAGGTCATAAATCCCTGATGCACTGCCTGATGAAGCGTCAAGGGTACAGGTCCGGATGGGTTTGTCATTTAAAATCGATTTGACCAACCCGGTAAGCACAGCTTTTGGGCCCACCTCAACAAAGGTGGACACCCCTTTTTTGTGCATGGTTTCGATGTTGTCAATA
>JAKSAX010000576.1 GCA_022361395.1 Desulfobacterales bacterium
AACTGGAGATCCTGGGATGTATCGTCAGGCAGACAGAAGCAGGGATCGGTATTGTTTTTGAATCCATGGATGTGGATACATATACCCATTTGAAAAATATTGTCCGGTATAACAGTGGTGATGAATCAGTTTAAGGTCTCACGACCCGGAGGCATTCGGCTGTGGATGTAAAATTAATAAACCCTTTCATCAATGCAACCATAAACGTACTGGAAACCATGGCGTTTGTTACGGTGACGGCTGGTACTCCCTACGCCAAAAAGGATAATACTGCGGTGGGGGATGTCACCGGTGTCCTCGGACTGACCGGGGTTGCCCACGGGACCATTGCCGTCACTTTTGAGGAAAATTGTATTCTCACGGTTGTCTCCAATATGTTTGGGGAGAAGATGGAAACGCTGAATGAAGATATCGCAGATGCTGTTGGGGAATTGACCAATATGATTTCCGGGCAGGCCAGAAAGGAACTTGATGAGGTCGGCAAGGTATTCAAGGCAGCCATCCCATCGGTGATAACCGGAAAAAATCATACCATCCGTCACTATTCGGACGGGCCGAAAATAGCCATTCCTTTTAAAACCGATGGCGGAGAGTTCACAATTGAGGTATGCTTTGACAGAGAGAAGAGGGCTTAAAATCCAATTAAGGAGGAATTACTGGCAATGGACACATCCATCAAGGTTCTGATAGTTGACGATTTTGCTACCATGCGCCGTATTTTGAAGAATATTTTAAAACAGCTTGGTTTTAAAAATCTTGTGGAAGCTGATGATGGTACAACCGCCTGGGAGGTGCTTGAAAGTCAGGAGATTGACTTGATTATATCTGACTGGAACATGCCCAAGATGACCGGGCTGGAGTTGTTGAAAAAAGTCCGCGCCAGTTCCCAGTATAAAACCGTTCCTTTTCTGATGGTAACGGCGGAAGCCCAGAAACAGAATGTTATTGAAGCGGTGCAGGCCGGGGTCTCCAACTATGTGGTCAAACCGTTTACCGCTGAAGCCATTTCCGATAAATTGAAAAAGATTTTAAAATGAGTATTGCCCCCATGGCTGAAACACCTGTTGACGGGTCAGAACCCATTGGGGACCGTCCGTTTGACCGGGGCGGTATTGCCGGTATAAGCAAAGGGCTGCTCAGGGTATTGGATACCGCAAGAAAGGTTGCCAAATCCGACTCCTCCGTACTGATTACAGGTGAAAGCGGTACGGGTAAGGAGTTGATCGCAAAGGCGATTCACAGGAACTCTGCCAGGAGAAACGGCCCCATGGTTATTATCAACTGCGGTGCCATTCCCAGTGAGTTGCTTGAAAGTGAGTTGTTCGGCCATGAAAAAGGGGCCTTTACAGGCGCCCACAGGCAGAGAACGGGCCGGTTTGAGATCGCTGACCAGGGTACCATTTTTCTGGACGAGATCGGGGATATGAGTCCGGACCTCCAGGTTAAACTATTGCGGGCCTTGCAGGAGCGCAGGTTTGAACGGGTCGGGGGAACCCAGACCATTGAAGTGGATATCCGCGTGATTTCGGCAACCAATAAAGACCTGCCCGCGGCTATTGAAAAAAATACCTTTCGTGAGGATCTTTACTATCGTCTTAATGTTATTCCCATTCATATCTTACCCCTGAGAGAAAGAACCGAAGACATTCTGCCGCTGACAGAGCATTTCCAGGCAAATTTGGCCGGGCGGATAACCGGCTATCAGATGAAGCGCTTTACAGAAGATGCCTGCCAGGCTCTGATGACCTATGAGTGGCCGGGCAACATCCGGGAACTGGAAAACCTGGTTGAGCGGATTTCCGTTCTTGTGGAAGAGGTTGATGTTCAGGTCAGGGATCTTCCGGAATGCATGACCCAAAGCGGATCAAACTCAGGAGCCCCTTCGGTGGCCTCGGTATTTATGAACGGTGTCGGGTTTGCAGAGGCAGTGGATCTTTACCAGAGAACATTAATTACCCACGCCATGAATGAGACCGGATGGGTAAAGGCAAGGGCGGCGGAGATGCTTAAAATGAACCGGACAACCCTGGTCGAAAAAATCAAGAAAATGAATATCCAACCCGAATCTGAGATGCCAATTTTTTGACACTTTCCCGGATTTTTTTCCCTATTCCTACCTGAATTTTTACTTACAAACCCGGTTTCCGGCCTTTTCTTTGCCCGGTTGATCTGTTATCATATCTCCATTATGGCCATGGCATATTATTTGCTTTAGTAGTTCTCCAACTAATAACCCATAGGGCAAAGAATACGTTATGAAAGAATCAGCATTCACATACCTGAGATTGTTACGGGCAGCGGCATTCGTCGTCTGTATTCAGATCTGTTTTGCCGGGACCGCCGTGGCCAAGTTCCCTGTAGTGAAAAGTATCCTTATTAAAGATACCCCCCTCTCTGTTGAGTTTGAAGTAACGGGGAAGGCACCGGTAAAGGTGATCCGGATCAGTGAAAAAGAGGTGTTGGTGGCCATTAAGAACGTTGTCCTGGCCAAGGGATATAAGGTTGTGGGAAAGGATCATCCGTCCATCAAGTCCGTCAGTGTGGAAGCCCTTGATGGCAACGTTGTCGCTGTTGTGGTGACGGGGAAAAGAGCCTATGGGAAAATTGCCTCTTCTTTTAATAAAAACAATACCCGGCTTGCCGTTGCCCTGGACAAAGGGAGTAAAAAGCGTCCGGCTGCCGTGAAAAAAGAGATTCCCAAGCCTGCGGCTGAGAAAGAGGTGACAGCCGTAAAACCGCAAAAAACAGCAGAGCCGGTTAAAAAAGCTGCGACGCCTGAGCTTCCGGCCCGACCCGTGATTGAAAAAGCCCCAGAACCGCTTCCGGCCGCAGCCCTTGAACCACCTGCCGAAAAGAAGGCGCCCCCCGCGCCTGTACCCCCTCCGGCAGTGAAAAAACAACCGAAGCCGGAGACGGAGGACGATAGAATTGCCCAAATGAGAACCCCGCCCGTTTACGAACCGCCCCAGCGTACAAAAAGTGAGTTCAGAGGGGATATCAGTGATATTCACCGGGGAAAGGATGCCCTGATGGGATGCGAGGCAAAGCCTGTTGAAAATGCGGTTTTGCTTATGAAAAAGGAGCTATACAGGGAAGCCTATGAGATCCTGGACCAGTATATGCTCAAGGAAAATTTTTCATGCCTTGAACAGGTGTATTATTTAAGGGCCTATGTCTATTATAAGAGTATTGAAGATGAGGATTACGCCCGCCTGATAAAGGCTGAAAGGATGTTTCAGGACGCCCTGGTCTCCTACCCGAAATCACGGCTGGTTCCGTTTGCCTATGCAGGAATCGGAATGATCCAGTCGGTTCTGAAAAACATGTCTGCTGCAGAGGGGTATTTGAATATAGTCCGCAAGGGGTATGCCGATTATACGGGGATGCCCGAGGTGCAGTTTTACCTGGCTGAGATCTATGATGAAAAAGGATACACTGATAAAGCGCTCCGCCTGTATAAAAAAGTATTTCAATCCCCTCTGGACAACAGCTACATAACAGATGCCGGGGTGGGATATGGAAAGGAATTGTATAATAAACGCCAGTATTTTGACGCCCTGAGCGTGTTCAATTATGTGATAAAGAACGATGTCAAGAAAGTCTATGAATCCCCTGATCTGCTAAGGTACACGGGAGATGCCAACTTTGAACTGGGCATCCCCATAGGCGCCCGGGAAAATTATATCCGGTTGATGAATCTGTTTCCGGATATCCCGGACAAGGGCATGATCCTTTCAAAGGTGGGCGATGCCTATGGCATGGAGAACAGTGAGGAAAAGGCCCTGAAGATATATGAGCTGGTCAGGGAAAAGTTTCCGGATTCCCCCGGTTTTATCAACGCCTCAATCGGTATTGCCCGGTACTTGAAGACCGATCCCGAGAAGATCGAGATCTATGAGATGGTTAAAACCCGGTTCCCCGAGAATACCTATGCCAGGATAGCCATGATGCGCCTGGCGGAGATTTATCAGAAAAACGGGGAGTATAACAAGTGTATCCAGGAGATTGAGGATCTCCTGTCCACCCACCCCAGAGGGCTGCGGTATGAGGCGGTCAAATTGATGCAGCGTGCCTATGAGGCGCTCTTTAAGGAGCAGCTGGAGGCAGATGAATATACCTCGGTACTGAACCGGTATGAGCTGGAGCATGTTAAGCTGGATAAAATGAACAGCAGGTTAATTGCATTCCGGGTGGGCCAGGCTTATCTGCAGGCCAATCTCTATGAAGAGGCCTTTAATCAGCTGATCACGGCGTATAAACAGTACAAGCGTTCAGAAAGATCCCCGGAACTCCTCTTTGGGCTGGGCCGGGCCATGGATGAATCCGGAAGGGATTCCGATGCACTGAAGCTCTATGCCTCGTTTGCAAAACGGTTCCCGAAAAACGATAAAACGGTCGAGGCCTTGACCCTGATGGGGCTGATCTACCTTGAGAGGGACAGCTATGCCAAGGCCAGCGGCACATTTAAACGGGCGTTTGCCGCTTCAAAAAAGGCATTTGTACGGGGGGGGATCCTCATGTACCACTCCGATGTGTTTGAAAAAAAAGGAGATCTCAAGGGGGCTGCCCGGTTAAGGGAATTATCCGTCAAAGAATATGCATCATCCCAGGGAAAAAACTATGAAATTCTGGCTGTTTCATATAAAATATTAGGAAGTACCTATCTGAGTCTGAAATCCTATGTCCAGGCGGCAGATGCCTTTGCAAAGGCACTCAGTTTTTCAGAAGGGGAACGGGCAAAGGCCAATATCGGTTTTTTATTGGGTGATGCCTATCAGCGCGGCAATATAATGGATAAGGCAAAAGAGGCCTTTGAGCAGGTGGCAGGAAATTATGATTCTGTCTGGGCGCGGCTTGCACAGCAGCGCCTGAGCACTCTGGATCTGGCTGAAAAAATGATAAACTCTTAAGGACCCTCGGCAAGAATGCCCGGACAACGCATATTTCTCATAATTGAAAACCCCAAGGAGCGGATGAACTGTGTATCGCTTCTGGAATCTTTAGGCTTTTTGGTTGATGCCGTGCCTGACGGGACCGGCGCCCGGACCTATCTGGAAGAAAACAAGCCGGATGTGGTGGTGGCTGATGATACCACACCGGAATTTTCAGCACTTGATTTTTTAAAGAAGACTTCCCTTTCCGGCTCTCCCTGCAAGACCATAATCATGACATCGGACCCTGTGGTTGATTATGCTGTAAATCTTATGAAATACGGGGCCATGGATTATCTGATCAAGCCGGTGGACGACCGGCAGCTTGAGTTGAGCATCCGGAAATCCCTGGCTACAGGGCCGGCCCGGGTACCGGACGCGGAAAGCCAGGATAAGAAGATTGCCCCAAAGAAAAAGCAGGTTAAGATTATCACCAAAGATTCCAAGATGGAGCAACTGCTGTCACTGGCATCCCGGGTGGCCGACTCCAGTGCCTCGGTATTGATCCAGGGAGAAAGCGGTACTGGAAAGGAGTTGTTTGCCCAGTATCTTCACGAAAAGAGCAGGCGCAGTTCCCACCCCTTTATTGCGGTCAATTGTGCGGCCCTGCCGGAAAATTTGCTGGAAAGCGAATTGTTCGGCCACGAAAAAGGGGCTTTTACAGGTGCGTTGTCCAGAAAAATGGGGAAATTCGAACTTGCCAATAAAGGCACGCTTTTCCTGGACGAAATTACGGAAATGCAGTTTCACCTCCAGGCAAAGCTCCTCCGCGTACTCCAGGAAAAAGTGGTGGACCGGGTGGGGGGAACCCAGGCGGTTGATGTGGATGTCAGGGTGATCGCCACCACTAACAGGGATGCCAAGGCCTCTGTTGAAAAGCAGGAGTTCCGTGAAGATCTTTTTTACCGGTTGAATACCATTCCCCTGGTGATTCCGCCCCTTCGGCAACGGGGCCGGGATGTGGGGCTCCTCTGTGATTTTTTTATTAAAAAATACTGCAGGATTGACGGGCGCTCTGTCAAAGGATTGACAGACGAGGCTGCCTCTTTATTGTTCAACCACGGATTTCCGGGGAATGTCCGGGAACTTGAAAATATTATCCACAGGGCCGT
The DNA here is from genome assembly GCA_022361395.1 of Desulfobacterales bacterium. GTDB lineage: Bacteria > Desulfobacterota > Desulfobacteria > Desulfobacterales > Desulfobacteraceae > Desulfobacter. Next base: position 6,044 of record JAKSAX010000576.1, read on the forward strand.
ACTCCTGGCTGAATCCGATTATATTTATCCCCGGGATTTATTGATGGAGGGGGCTGAGGAAGTTGCGGGCGGTGTGGAGACTGGGGCAGGTGAGTCCGCTCTGGATACGGCCTCCGGCTCTTTAAAAGAGATGGAGCAGAAGATGATTTTTAAGACCCTTGATCAGACCGAGGGCAATAGAACCCATGCTGCCAAGATATTGGGAATCAGTGTCAGAACCCTTCGAAATAAGCTCAACGAGTATAAAGAACAAGCCTAACCAAAATCCGGCATACTACTTGCAAGTTATCTTTTCAACCCATTCCGGTCTCCGTGGATGACAGATTTTCCCAATTGGCGGGGAAATTTTCCCGGGATCGTTACAATACAAAGGGAGAAAAGGAAGAATGGCAGATTCTAGAATTTACGGCCGGACCCACCAGATGATATCCAAAAGCCTGGATTTATCAGCCAAGCGGCATAATCTGATCTCCAGCAATATTGCAAATATGGATACCATCGGGTATACGCCCAGTGACCTGGATTTTCAGAGCGCCCTCACCCGGGCGATGGCGGGGCCGGAACCTAATTATCTGGACATAACCCATGAAAAGCATCTGTCCACCAATTACGGTGTGAATCCCTATGAGGCCAGAGGAGAAGACAGTGAGGATGTGGATATCTATCACCTGGACTCCGTGAATATTGATACGGAAATGATGAACCTCATGGAAAATAATGTAAAATACAGGTCAACGACGGAGATGTTGCTCAGGAAGATGACCATACTCAACTACGCCATTGATGAGGGAGGTAAATAATCCATGGATTTAATGAATGCATCAAAAATAAGCGGCACAGCCCTGGCAGCCCACCGTATGAAATTAAATGTCATTGCGGAAAACCTTGCCAATGTTGATACGACCCGCACGGAAGAGGGAGGTCCTTACCGCAGGAAAATGGTGGTGTTCAAGGGAGAGGACATTGATTCCTTTAAAAGTGTGATTCAGAAGAACCTGGAGAAAAAAGAGACCGGCCGCATTGAGCTTGAGCCCATTGAACTGGACGGTGACCTGAAACCGGACAAGGGTAATGGCGTAAAGGTGGATGAGGTGGTCAGGTCACAGGAGGATTTTCACATGGTCTATAACCCGGCCCATCCGGATGCAGACCCGGAGACCGGGTATGTGGCCATGCCCAATGTGGACCATTTAACCGAGATCGCCGACATGATGGTGGCCAGGCGCAGTTATGAAGCGTCTGTCACTGCTTTGGCCAATACCAAGAGTATGATCACCAAAGCACTTGAAATAGGCAAATAAGCTAGGAGAGTCAAATGGCTATTAATGAGATTAATACCGGTAAAATATCTCTGCACAGGGAACCCATGCAGGAGAGACTTGGAAAGAGAAGTCCGGAGTTTGCCGAGCGGCTGAAATCTGCCGTGCTTGAGGTTAACAACAACCAGCATATTGCAGATGATTCCGTGGAAGCCGTGATCCAGGGCCGTCTGGGCATCCATGAAGGGATGCTGGCACTGGGCAAGGCAAGCACCACCCTGAAAGTCCTGGCCCAGGTGAGGAACAAGGCCATGACGGCCTACAACGAAATCATGCGCATGCAGGTATAATTAAGAAGCGGGAGCCGGTTAAATGAACCCTGTTGTTGAAAGAATCATTAATACTTTCAAAGAGATGTCCCTGGTTAAGAAGGTGGCCCTCGGTGTGTTTGCACTTGTCCTGGTTGCCGGATTCACCACCATGTTTATCTGGACAAACAAAACCCAGTTCAAGGCAGCCTATTCCGGTTTGACCCGGGAAGATGCCTCTGCTGTGGTTGAGTCGCTGAAATCATCCAACACCCCCTACCGCCTGACCGGGGACGGTACCACCATTATGGTCCCAGAGAACATGGTGTATGATGTCCGGCTGACCATGGCAAGGGAGGGCATACCCAAGGGCGGGGGCGTCGGCTATGAAATTTTTGATAAAACCGAATTCGGCACCACTGAATTTGTCCAGAAAATAAATAAAAAGCGGGCGCTTCAGGGGGAGTTGTCCAGAACCATTAAGGCCTTTGATGAGGTAAACAATGCCAAGGTGATGATTGTCCTGCCCAAAGAGTCTGTTTTTGTGGAAGAAACCAAACTGCCGTCGGCATCTATACTGTTAGAGCTTAACTCCGATCTTGCAAAGGAAGAGGTGACTGCCATTGCCCACCTGGTGGCATCAGCGGTTCAGGACCTGACACCTAAGCTTGTGACCATTGTGGATACGGCGGGCCGGATTCTGTTTGAAGGAAAATCCGAAGAGGAACAGGCCAGGATTGATGCGGAGAACCTGGCTGATGCCCAGTATCAGTACAAGGTCCGTTTTGAGGAAAACCTGACCCGCAGGATTCAGACCATGCTTGAGCGGATCGTGGGCAAGGACAAGGCCATTGTCCGGGTAACCACAGAGATGGATTTCTCCAAGAACAGCATGAATGAAGAAATTTACGATCCTTTTGAACGGGGCGGGGAGTTTGTAAGGAGCCGGAAAAACAAGGCGGAGAAAGTGGTTCAGGTCACTGAAGATATCGGTATCCCGTCAAGTGTCAACCCCATTACAGATGAAGACCAGACAGGGGAGGCAACCAACGAACGGATCAATAAAAGTGATGACACGGTAAACTATGAGATCAGCCGCAGGGTGCGTGAGACCCAGAAACCCATGGCAAGCCTCTCCCGGCTCTCTGTTGCAGCCGTGATTGACGGCAATTATGAATACCAGACAGATGAGGAAGGTAACAGAAAGCGGGTGTACGTCCCCAGGCCTGCAGAAGAGATGAAGCAGTTTGAGAATATCGTGATCAAGGCAATGGGGTACAATGAAGAGAGAAATGACCAGGTGTCCATGGAGTGTTTTCCATTTGCATCCATTGGGGATCTTGAAACCCAGGAACCAAAACTAACCGGATGGAAGATGGTGCAGAAGGAATACGGGCGTCTCATTGCCAATCTCCTCCTGGTACTGGTACTCTTCCTCTTTGTGATCCGGCCCATTATAAAGACGGTCAGGGATATCAAGGTAACTGTTGAACAGGAAGCGCTGCCCTCACCGGAAGAGCTGGCACTGCTTGAAGAAGAGGAAAAAGAGCCTGAATTCATTGACATGGATGCGGATCAGCAGCGGGAATTCCTTGAGATGATGACAGAAGAGCAAAAAGAAGAGTTCATCAAAAAGATGTCGGCCAGTGAACGGGCCGCTTACTTGGCCAACATGTCCGCCACTGAAAAAGCCAGGTATTATGCAAATAAAGACCTGTACAAAACGGTTAATATCATCAAAGGCTGGGTCAGTGAGTCAGACGATGATGAAGCAGAGGAGTAGAACATGGTAGATGTATTGGATCCCGGTAATTTGAGCGGCACCCAGAAGGCGGCTATATTTCTTATGGCCATGGGCGAGGAATATGCCACTGCTGTGTTTGAAAAGATGACAGAGCAGGAAATCGCCGAGATTGCCTTTGAAATGTCCAAGGTTGAACATATTACCCCTGAAATGCTCAAGGCCGTTTCAATGGACTTTGTGGAAAAATTCGAAGGTGAATCCAAGATGATTGTTGAGGGAGATTCGTTTATTAAAAATGTTGTTACGAAAACCCTCAAGGAAAATGAAGCCAAGGCCATTCTTGAAGATCTGGAAAAGAAAAAGCAGGACAAGCCCTTTATCTGGAGCCGGAATGTCAACGTGGGTACCCTGGCAGGATATGTGGAGGGAGAGCATCCCCAGACCATTGCCATGATCCTTGCCCATATGCCGTCGGAAATTTCATCTGAGATTATTATGAGCCTTCCTGATGAGCAGAAAGGGGATATTGCGCTGAGAATTGCGCGGCTGGGCCAGATTTCCGAGGATGTAGTCCGGGATGTGGACAGGGCCCTAAAACTCGAACTCAGCGGCGCAGTAGGTCCCGGCGGTAAAGCCGGCGGTCTGGAGGTTCTGGTGGATATTATCAACGGTGTGGATAAGTCCACTGAAGATTCGGTGATGGAGTATGTTGAAGAAGATGATGCGGAAATGGCCAATGAGATCCGGAACCTCATGTTTGTATTTGAAGATCTCACCAATATTGATGATACAGCCATGAGAGAGATTCTTAAGAAGGTTGAAGGCCAGCAGTTGACCTATGCTCTGAAAACCGCCACCGAAGAGATGAAAGACAAGATCTTTTCCAACCTGTCCCAGCGGGCAGGCGAGATGCTTAAAGACGATCTTGAGGCCATGGGGCCTGTGCGCCTGGCTGAAGTTGAAGAGGCCCAGCAGGCTGTTGTTCGGGCTGCCAAGGAACTTGAGGCTGACGGTACCATAACCTTAGGTAAAGGAAAGGATGATGTCCTTGTCTGATAATGGAAACAGCAAAAACAGCGCTGCTGAGACTGCCGGCAGCAGCGGCAGCAGCGCCAGCGAAGATTTTAAACCCATTGATATACATACCCTGGATAGCTTTGAAGGAGAACAATCCCAGAAAACAGAGGAGACCGCACCAGATTTCGACCGGTTTAAAATCTTGTTTGATCCTTCGGACCTGGAAGGTGAAGAGGTCTCTTTTGAGGAATTGTATTCATTCAAGGAAGAGGTGGAGGAAGACCCTTTCGAGCCTCTGATCGAGGGAACCGGAACCAATGGTGATGCGTCCTCCCCGGAAAAGGCCCACGCGGATATCCGGGAGGAACCTGAGGAAAAAGAGCCTGAAATAAAACCCGAAGAGCTGGGGTTTGAGCAGGGATTCCAGAAGGGGCTTGAGCAGGGGCGCACCACGGGAGAGGCAGAAGGAGAAGCAAAAGGGTTTGAACAGGGGCTTGCCAAAGGGGAAGCAGAGGGATTTAAAAAGGGAGAGGCGGAAGGATTTGCAAAAGGAGAGGCCGAAGGGCTGGAGCAGGGGCTGGAACAGGGCAGGGCAACGGCTGAAGCCAAGGTTAATGAGCAGGTTGTCCAGATTCTTGATCCCCTGAAGGAGAGCCTGGAAACGGCTGATAACCTCCTGGATCGGCTGGTGAAACGGTACGAAGGGCAGATCCTTGACCTTATCTTTAAAATTGCGGAAAAGGCGGTGGGCGCAAAACTTGATGTGGATGAGGAGATCGTCAAGCATACCATTCTGGATGCATTACAGCATCTTGTTGCACCGGAGGAGATCACCCTGAGTGTTTCCGGTGAAGACTATGAATATGTGGAAATGGTTAAAGATGAGTTTTTTGAATCGGTTCGGTCTCTCAAGCATGTTGCCGTCACCTCCGACCCGGGGATTTCCAGGGGCGGGTGCAGAATCGAAACCGCCGCAGCCACGATCTCCACAGATCCCGAGGCCAAACTGGCCGCCATATACGATGCCATTGCAAGGGCGGAACGATGAAAAGTGACGACCTTCTGGACCGGATTGATTTTCAACCCGTTGCCAGGGCTGTGGATAATGCCAGGACTGTGGTGCCCGAAGGAAGGGTTTCCCAGGTGGTGGGCCTTATTGCCGAAGGGGACAGCCTGGGGCTCGGCGTGGGCGGGATCTGCAGCATTGTCAATGACCAGGGGCTGGAAGTCAAAGCCGAGGTGGTGGGGTTTAAAGAGGAGAAAGCCCTGTTCATGCCCTATGGGGATATCCGGGGAATCAGCCTGGGAAGCCGGATTCTGCCAGTGGCCTCTTCTCCAATGGTGGGGATGTCAGATGATTTGCTCGGCCGGGTGGTTGACGGTATGGGCAATCCCATTGACGGCAAAGGGCATATCCGGAATTCCTGTTCCTATTATCTTTACGGCAAGCCCCTGGGGCCCCTTGAGCGAAAGTCCATAAAAGAGCCTCTGGACGTAGGGATCGCTGCAATCAACTCCATGATAACCCTGGGACGGGGCCAGCGGGTGGCGATCATGGCCGGTTCAGGTGTGGGAAAAAGTGTACTCATGGGGATGATGACCAAGCACACCAACGCGGATGTGGTGGTGATCGGCCTCATTGGCGAGCGTGGCCGTGAGGTTAAGGATTTTGTGGAAGACACGCTCGGGCCTGAAGGACTGAAACGGGCCGTGGTGGTCGCGGCCACTTCCGATTCTCCGCCCCTGACCCGTATGCGGGGGGCTTATCTTGCCACAACCATAGCAGAGTATTTCAGGGACCAGGGGAAAAATGTCCTGTTGATGGTGGATTCAATCACCCGGTTTGCCATGTCTTCCCGGGATGTGGGACTGGCAGCCGGAGAGCCGCCTACCACCAGGGGATATACCCCGTCCTTTTTTGTCCAGATCCCCATTCTTCTGGAACGGGCCGGCATACTTGAATCCGGCGGATCCATTACCGGAATTTACACGGTTCTGGTGGAGGGTGATGACATGAATGATCCGGTGGGGGATACGGTCCGGTCCATTGTGGACGGCCATATTGTCTTGTCCCGGGACCTTGCAAATAAAGGGCATTATCCGGCCATTGACGTGATGGCCAGTGTGTCAAGGGTTATGCGGGATGTCAGCCAGCCGGATCATATGGCGGTGCGGGATAAAACCGTAAATGTCATGGCTGCCTACAAAGGTGCCGAAGATATGATCTCCATCGGGGCATATGTGGACGGGGCGGATCCCAATGTGGACCAGGCCAAGAAGCTGATGCCGAGAATAAATCAGTTCCTGCGTCAGAACATCGGTGCCCGAATGGACCACAAGGCCAGTATTGCAGGGTTGAAATCCGCAGTGGACGTCAAGGTGAAATAAAATAAAGCTTATGAAGCGGTTTGTATTTAAATTACAATCGTTGTTGAATTATAAAAAACATCTTGAGCAGATGGCAAAGCAGGAGGTGGCCGCGGCTGCTGCAGAGGTAAATGCCTGTGAAAGACAGATTGAAAATTTAAAGGAAAACAGGGCCGCTTCCGTTTTAAAGCTTGATGATCTCGTGGAAAAAGGGGTAGAGGCCCGGGAATTCAATCTGTATCACGGGTTTTTAACAGCTATGGACCGGATGATCATAGATGAGCAAAACCGGAAACATGAACTGGAAAAGATACTGGATGAAAAACGATCCGTTCTAAAGAAAAGAACCATTGACAAAAAAGCCATGGAACGGTTACGAGAGAGACGTGCTGAAGAATATACCCGGGATATGATCCGGGAGGAGCAAAAGGAACTGGATGAAATCGCGGCACTGAAAACCGCAAGGGAGATCACCAATGGGCACCGCTAAATATTATACGCTTATTCTTGTTGCAGTTCTGTTCCTTACCGGGACCCTGATCTGGAATACCGGTCCGGCCGGAAACCTGCCCCTTGCCTATGCCCAGGACAAAGATGAGGCGGAAAACAAAGAGGAACCGGAAGGGGAGGGCGATGCAGAGGAGGCTCCCTGTCCTGAATGCCCGGAATGTCCGGATCCTGCCAAGGTCGTCCTCAGGGGGCTTGAAGAGAAAAAGCTGGCCATTGAATCTGCAAGCAAAATCCTGGACCAGGAGAGAAAAGAACTTGAGACTTATGAAGAGCAGATCGATGAAAAGCTGGCTGCCCTGACAGCCCTTAAAAAACAGATTAATGATGATATGGACCGCCTGAACCAGCAGAAAACCCAGAAGGAATTAGAGGCGGAAGCGGCTTTTGAAGCTAAAATGGCACGTCTTGTAAAAATGTATGCCGGAATGAAACCAAAAGCCGCAGCTCTTATTGTTGATAAAATGGAGCTTGAAGTGGCCCAGGAGATATTTATACGCATGCGGGAAGCCTCAGCCTCCCAGATCCTTGCATTTGTTGACTCTGCAAAAGCCGCCAAGATAAGTGAGCGCCTGGCATTCAAGAAAAATTAATTCCCTCCTTATTTAATCCAAATCACAGGCCCTGGTCTTGAAAGATCAGGGCCTGTGATTTTTTGTGCGCTTTACTTTGCTTTTGAGGTCTTCGGAACCATCTCTTTAGCAATTATTCTGGATGACGGTCCACCAATCTCCGGCTGGGTAAATTCTTCCCTTAGGTGGAACATGAAGGGAAATTCCTGCCTGATCACAGGATGAAATAGATACAAGGGGAAAATATTTTTATTGTAAGTGTCTGAAATAAAAAGAAATTGCTTTAAGTGTGGGCTTGTGGCATGATGGTTGCTTTTTTGTAGGCAAAGCAAACTACTATTAAAGGTGACTCATGGATTTAACATTTTCCGACATAAACGGCACATTGCTAAACATGTTCCAGGGCAAGATGTCCGGCCCGGGTAAAACGGAACTGGGTCCTGAGCATGAGCAGTTTCTTAGCCAGTTAAACCGGATTATTCAGGAGCATCAGTCAACGGGATCCCCCGATGACAAGGGCACCGGAGAGGCTGATCTGTCTGAAATTCTGGGAGCGTCCATGGGAAAAGAGGAAGGCATTGCTTTTTTGAACGAATTAAAATCCCTGTTTTTAACGCTTTCCAACGGGAACCTGGAAAATCTGTCGTTAAACGGGGAGGGACTTGACGCATTAGGGCAATTGCTGGCTAAGGCAGGATTTGATTCAGATTCAATTGACAAGCTGATGGCCGACCTTTCCCTGACCCTGGAAGAGGGCGGAGAGGTGACGGTGTCTGACTTCATGGACAAGCTTTTTGAACTGCCCAAAGAAGAGGAAGTCACGGAGCTGACTGAATCGGAGACTTTACTGGCCACCTCTGATGTACCCTATATGTATTCCCTTTTGAAGATGCTGGGCATTGATGAGGAGAAAACATCTGAAATCATGAGCCAGGCATCACGGGGAAACCAGGGGATCAGTCTTGACTCCGTTGTTGAAATGCTGCGTGAGCTAGATCAGTCTGCTTCTTCTGCCGGATTAAGCTATCAGACTGAAAGTGGTGACGACTCCTATCTTACCTTTCTGGAACAGCTTGGCTTGAAACTGAACGGCCAGGACAGCGGCAGGCTGACTCTGGCCGGGCTGATCAGTTCACTGGAACAAAAGCAAACTGAATTATCGTCCGGAAATATGCGTAATCCGGGTGACCTGGCACAGCAGGCCCTGGCCTTGACATCTGAAACCGGGAGTCAGAACTCAAATTCATATGAAGACCTGTTCGGGCAATTGTTTAAAGGGCTGGAAATCTCGAATTCTGCAGCTTCGGAACAGGCAAGTCATCATCCGGATCTCGTAACAGACAAGATCCGGGAGCAGTACAAAAACGAAATCCTCAATCCGGTTCAGGGACTTTCTGCCGAAGAGGGGAGACCGGATAGACAACCGGGCAAAAGGATTGATCCCGTATTTTTGGCAGGCGAGGCAAACCAGGACGGCAGGAGGCAAGCAGGATTTGAAATTAAAGGGCAGGCTGCTGATATTGGAGAAAAAGCCGCTCTTTTCGGAAAAGCCAGAGAAGAGTTGTCTTCATCCACGGATATCAATCAGGTGGTCCAGAGCACTGAAAAAACATCAGCAGCTAATTCCCTTGGTACAGGAAACCTGGAAAAGACCAGGCAGACCTTCAACAGTCTTCCGAACCACGTCACCCAGCAGGTAGGCAAGAATATAGTCCGGGCGATCAATCTAGGGGAAAATACGCTTCGCCTTCAGCTGAAACCCGCTGAATTGGGCCGGGTGTTTATGACCATTGATAACAACGGGGACAGCATGAAGGTCAGTATCATCACGGAAAACCAGTCTGCAAAGGAGATCCTGGCATCCAATGTCAATGAAATTAAAACCATCCTTTCTTCCTCCGGCATCAGCCTGGATGAGTTTGAAGTGGATATGAGCAGTGATTTCAGGCAATCCATGGCAGATGCCCGGGGACAGGGAAAATCCAATAAACGGAAAGCCGGCAAGGCGATGAAAGATGCAGATGAATTGAAAGACGAAAAAATTAATAATTTAACCACTCTGTCAGCTGTGAAAGAGTCCGGCGGGGCATTGCACTTCGTTGCATAGAGGAGGGAACCATGACAGTATCATCATCAAATCCTGTTCTTGATAACATTTCATCCAGTTATATCTCAAGCACTTCAGCTTCTGCAGAAGCGGAAGAAACCCTTGGGCGTGAGGAATTCTTGACGCTGCTGGTTGCGCAGCTTGAAAATCAGGATCCTTTGAATCCCCAGGAGGGAACGGATTTTACAGCCCAGCTGGCTGAATATTCACAGTTGGAACAATTAATGAACCTGAACGGCTCAATTGAAGGAATGGCCGATGCCTTTCAGACAGGTAGCGAAGGTGACGGGCTTCAGTATATCGGAAAAGAAGTTACGGGAAATATTGATTCTCTCCACGTCTCTGAAGGTTCTGTGACCAGCGGATTTTACAATATGACGTCTGCTGGTGATGTGATCGTGGACATTTATGATTCCAGCGGGAATAAGGTTGACCGGCTTTACAACGGACAGCAGGCTGCCGGGGGGCAACTGGTTACCTGGGACGGTACCGACAGCACTGGTAAAGCAGTTAAAGACGGCACCTATACCTACGTGGTTATGGCAAATTACGGCAATGGATATGAGCAGGTTAAAACATCTGTTACCGGTACTGTTGACGGGGTAACCTACAACGACGGAACACCTTACCTGGTTGTCCAGGGTGTTCTGATGTCACTTGAAGACTTGACCTCCGTCACAGAGCTGAACAGTGATTCTGATACCGAGTCCATCATGGATTATCTTGGCCAGAGTGTAAAAAGCAAGGCCCCGATCGTACTTCTTGAGGACGGGGAGGTATATGGTCAGGATCTTGGTTTTGAACTGGACGAAGTCGAAGATGTCACTATAAGCGTATACGATGCCTATGACGAACTTGTGAACACGATAACTGTTAAGGCGGATGAGCTTGAAGAAGGTGCCAATACCGTTCATTGGAACGGTCTGAATTCCAATGGTACCCAGATGAATGACGGACTCTACTACTATACGGTTAAAACTGAATCCGGAAAGTCCATACCCACAGAGGCGGCCGGGGAAGTGACAGCCATTAAAAATGTAAACAACAGCCAATACCTTGTGGTTGGCGAGAGCGGCCGTCTTGTCGCACTGTCAACCGTTGACGAAATTTATTAAGTTTATAAAAGCCGGCCGGGTTCCATTGCAGGACATGCCCGCATGAAATATAGATCAAGGAGAAAATAACATGTCATTATCAAGCTCACTTTTTACAGGCACCAGCGGTTTGAAAAATATGGGAAACGGTATGCAGGTGGTGGGTAACAATATTGCCAACACCAATACCATCGGGTTTAAAAAAGGCCGGTCCACCTTTGCTGACACCCTGTATGAAAGCGTTGCAACCCAGGCAGGTTCCGCTCAAATGGGGCGTGGTATGGCTGTCGGAAGTGTGACAAGTAATTTTGACCAGGGCTCATTTGAATCCACGGGCAATACAACCGATGTCTCCATTGGCGGGGACGGTTTTTTTATCGTGCGCCAGGATGGTACGGAAAATGATTACTATACACGGGCCGGAAATTTCTTTTTTGATGCCAACGGAAAGCTGGTTAACCAGGAAGGGTATATTGTTCAGGGGTGGAAACTTGATGCGGATACAGGTGAAGATACAGGCGCCATTGATGATATCATACTGGATTCCTATACAAGTTCCCCTAAGGCCAGTACCCAGGTGACAGCCATCACCAACCTTGCTGCCGACGCCATAAGCCAGGCCGTTGTGTTGTCTAATGTATGGGATTCTGCTGCTGACACGACCAT
>JAKSAX010000217.1 GCA_022361395.1 Desulfobacterales bacterium
CTGCAAAGGGGATATTCACATTTACAGTGAGCCGGACAAAGGGACTGAGGTCCACCTGTACCTGCCTGTCATGGAAACCGGGGAGAATGACCCCACTGCCGGCACCAATAAAGTAATACCGGGAGGTTCGGAACGAATCCTCCTGGTTGACGATGAAGAAGCCATTGTGAAGATGGAAAGTTTAATGCTTGAACGGCTCGGATATGAGGTGACATGCAAAACCGGAAGCCTTGAAGCCCTTGAGGTATTCAGGGCAGACCCGTATAGATTTGACTTGCTTATTACGGATATGACCATGCCTGATATGACCGGTATCCGGCTGATCAAGGAGATCCGGGACCTGAGAGCCGATATCCCTGTGATTATCTGCACGGGTTACAGCGATTTGATAGATAAAGAGAAGAGTGCTGAGCTGGGTATTCAGGGATATTTGGTAAAGCCGGTTATGAAATCCGATTTAACCCCGACCGTGCGAAACGTACTGAACGCGGCTCTTGGATAGTCTTCAGGGTCAGCCCATATAATCTTTCAGGCCCAATGATTTCAGCAGGTTAGTTTTGTACAGGCAATCGCAGGCAAAATCCGGATAACGCATGAGTGGCCAAGAAAACTCTAAAATTAAAAACCGTGCCAAGTTTAGATGCGATTGCCCCGGAATAGTCTTTTTTAATTGAAATTAAACCGTATATTTGTCATATTGAGTGACCCGTTGTGTCGTCATAAAATTGCTTATTCTTCATTTCGCAGGTAGCGGATCTCAATTGCTCTCTTGGATAAGACGAATCGGGGGAGAACATCAATCCAAAAACGGATTCTAAAAACCGGGAAATACTTATGTCGGAAAAACCGTCCTATGCAGAGTTGGAAAAGCGGGTAAAAGAACTGGAAGCATCCGAGGCGTCCCAAAAGAACTTACATGCAGCGCTGAAAGCCAGTGAGAACCGGTTCAGGGAGATCATAGAGGGTGTTCCGGAAATTTCTGTCCGGGGATATAATGAAAACCGCGAGGTGACATTCTGGAATAAAGCCAGCGAGAGCCTGTATGGATACACGGAAGAGGAGGTCCTCGGGCGGAAAATTGAAGATTTGATCATACCCGGTCCCATGAAGGAAAAAGTAAAAAAACACCATAAACGATGGGTGGAATCAGAAGAAAAAATACCTGCGGGTGAGATTGAGTTCATTCATAAAAACGGCAGCTTAGTTCCGGTATATTCATCCCGGGTGATGCATGAAACAGTCCATGGGAAGGAGATGTTCTGTCTTGATATTGATTTGAAATCCGTCAGGCTTGCCGGAGAAGCAATTGCCCTGGCTGCCGAAACCAATGAGTTGGCTTTGGTGGGGCGGGTTGCCGGAAAGATGGCCCATGACTTTAATAATATCCTCAGCAGTATTATGGGACATGCCGAGATATCCATGATGGTATGCGATGATGCAGAGATAAAAGAATCCCTTGAGCTGATATTCGAGCAAACCGTCCGGGGACGGAACCTGACGAAAAACCTGGTCTTATTTGCCAAGGATCAGGAACCCAGGCAGGAGTATTTTCAGATAAGCCAAAAGACAGAACTTGTATTGAACATTTTGAAAAAAGATCTTTCAAAGACCCGGGTGAACCGGGAGTATGATCCCCAGGCACCGGATCTCCTTGCCGACCCCGGCATGATAGAGCATGCGCTTGTCAATATTATCCAAAACTCAATTCATGCGACAAGTCTTGTGCAGGCCCCTGAGCTATTTATTAAAACAGAGTATGGAAACGGTAAAATCAATATTGAAATCAAAGACAACGGCTGCGGTATTCCTGAGGCCTTTATTGAAAATATATTTGAGCCTTCATTCTCCTTAAAGGGCAGCAAGGACAAGTCCCGTTCCTATGATCCGGAGATTAAAGGAACGGGATACGGCCTGGCAAATGTGAAAAAATATATTACCCAGCATCTGGGAGAGATCTTTGTCCGGTCTGAAGTCAACAGGGGGACAACGGTGCACATTGCCCTGCCCGTGCCAAAAAAGGAGTTGGAGGAAGATGAGATCATAAAGATCAGAGAGGATAATTTCCACTGTGAAAAGTATATCCTCCTTGTGGAAGATGAGCAGGCCATATCGGATATCCAGTACAGGGTACTGACAAATTCCCCCTGCTACCACAGGGTGGATATTGCCGGTAACGGCCAGGCGGCAGTGGATTTATTCTGCAGAAACAAGTATGACTTGATCAGCCTGGACTACATGCTCCCGGGGCAGATGAACGGTATGACCATTTATCGTCATATCAGGGAAAAAGATGTGAAAGTCCCCATATTGTTCATCTCCGGCAATGTTGAATTCATTGAATCCATTAAGGATTTAAGACAAAAAGATCCCCGTGTGGATCATGTGTCAAAGCCCTGCAGGAATTTAGATTACCTGAGGTGCATTAACAGGCTGTTCTGCGCGGTGTGACCGCAACTATATTTATACGGATTGATTTGTACTCTGTTTTATCGTATCCTTATCGCATATTTTTCCGGAAACGATATTTCGCTGGACTGCGGGGTGAAAATGGATGTTTTTCAGTTTACGAAAACAGTATTGGAACAGACCGATAAGGGGATGATCGTCCTTGATCATCATGGTGTTGTCCGATATGCCACCCCTCTGTTTTTTACGATAACCGGTTTTCCGGCACAGGAGGTCGGGTTAAGGCGCCTGGAAGATCTGTGCATGATAAAACAGGGTACAGAGGATATTGGTAATATCTTTTTAACCCTTGCCCCCATGGACTCATGGCAGGGGGAACTTGTTTTTACCCCGCCTGAACACCGGGAAAAACAATGTGCCGCAAGGGTGACCTGCCTTCAGTCCCAGAATGAGGACCGGTATGTCTATATCGTATCTGTTCAGTCGCCCGCAGGATCAGGAACCGGAACCGTTGATGAATTAACGGGACTACCCGGTGTAGAGATTTTCCTGGACCGGGTGGAACAGTCTATTCGCTTCAGTCGCAGGGAGAAGTCCAAGATCGTTATGTTCCTGATCCGCCTGGACCGGTTTGACCTGGTTACGGACGGACTGGGGCATGAATACGGGGACCGTGTGCTGAAAGAGGTCAGCATCCGTTTGCGCAAATTGTTTCGTGAAAGTGACACCATTGCCAGAATCGACCGGATTACATTCGGCCTCCTGTTAAAGGTGACCAAAGAGGCGCATGCCTCCCTTGTGGCGGAAAAGGTGCTCCAAAGTATTACCGGCCCCATTCCCATGGCAGGACAGAAAGTGGTGGTGACGGCCAGTATCGGGATAGCCACCTGTCATAATACCGGGGACCGTGCAGACAAAATATTGGGATTTGCGGAAACCGCCATGCACCATGCCCGCCAGAGCGGCGGTAATGTGTACCATTTTTTCGCCAGCGACTTAAATGTTAAAGCCAAAAAGCGTATTGAAATGGAGAACAGCCTGAGGGCTGCCATTGAGGAAGAAGAGTTCATCCTTTACTACCAGCCCAAAGTGGATATCAGTACCAGCCGGATCGTAGGGGCAGAGGCATTGATACGGTGGCAGCATCCGGAACAGGGTATGGTGGCGCCGTTCCACTTCATACCGGTGGCCGAGGAAACCGGCCTGATCATTGATATCGGCAGGTGGGTGCTGAAAGATGCCTGCCGTCAGAACGCCCGGTGGCAGCAGCAGGGCCTGAATCCTGTTCCGGTGGCCGTGAATGTATCCCCCAGGCAGTTCCAGTATCCCGGCTTTTACGATGATGTAAAAACGGCTATCCGGACCTCCGGGCTGGACCCGGATCTCCTGGAATTGGAAATTACGGAGAGCATGCTCATGAGTGATGTGGACCAGATGATCGCCAAACTCAAAAAATTAGCCGGCGTGGGACTGAATCTGGCCATTGACGATTTCGGAACTGGGTATTCCAACCTCAGCTACCTGGTCAGGTTTCCGGTGTCGACCCTGAAAATAGACCGGACCTTTATCAAGGATCTGGAAAACGATGATTCAATGGCCGGCCTTACCCATTCCATCATCAGCATGTCAAAAAACCTGAATCTGAAAATCGTTGCAGAAGGGGCTGAAAATGAACAGCATATCTCCTTTTTAAAAAAGCATGGGTGTGATGTGGTCCAGGGATATTATTACAGCAAGCCCGTGCCTGCCGCGGACTTTTCAAAGCTGCTTGAAACGGGAACAATCAAAATCAGGGAATCCTCACGGCAGAATCGCACCGGCCCCTAATCCTCAGATTTCGGAAGCATTTTTTTAATATAGTCCTGGGTGGATGACAGCTTTGCCAGGTATTTGCCCAGATTTGCGTACTCCTTTGCCATGATTTCGTATTTCTTATTAAGCCGTCTCATTCCCTCTTTATGGTGATCCTCCATCCGGCTTATCCGGCTGTCAACGGTCTTTATCTCTCCTTTGAGATACCCGCGTGACAGGGCATAGTCGCCGAATTTCTTATTCAGGATATCAGCCAGGCCCTTTTTGGTCCCTGAGCCGAGAAAAAGGGCCTGGACCTTGTCAAAGTTCTTTGCCAGTTCACGGCCCAGCTTCCGTTCATCAAGGGTAATGGTCCCATTCCGGTTAAGTTCAACGCCAAGGTCCTTGAGGCTGGCGGACTTGCCGCCGGGATCCGCTTTGGTGTTGAACAGTACTTTGAGATCCATCTTCAGGGTCCGGGCTGCGGAACTTCTGGACAGGGGGCCCCAGGTATCCTTTTCCTTGTCATAATCGTCATTTTCATCAATTTCGGTGATCAGGGTGTTATAGGTCTCAATCAGGCTGGTTATATTCTGCTTCACCGTATCAGTGCCGGATTCCACGCTGATGGTGGCCTCCCCGGCAGCGTAAAAGGAGAGCGTAACCCCCTTGATGAGATCAGTCTGGTTTTTATTATCCTGGCGCTGATAGGAGATCCCGTCAATTGTCACTTCGGAATTCAGGGATGAGGCTTCCGGAGTAATGACGGCATTTTTTGAAAAACCAAGAACGGCAGAGGCGGAGCTGCCTGCATCCCCCCATTTGATGGTAAGATTTTTCAGGGTGCCGGTTTCGTTAATGACCATTTTCCCGGTATCCGGGTTGATGCTGACCTGGTAGTCTTTTTTATTTCCGCTAAGGGAGGATTCTTTTTCAAGGGCCTGCTCAACGGCCAGGGCCAGTTCCTTCCCGTTCCTGTATTCCCCGGGGGCAATCCGGGCGCGAAGGGTATTTGAGTATCCGTCTCCTGCATCCTCCTGGAAGAGGATGGTGTTGTTGTTCCCGTTGATGGTGACCGGGGTGTCAAAGGAGATTGGGTTCTCCCCTGTCATGGTATACCTGCTGCCGTTTTTTTCCGACATGGACAGGCCGGGCGGTTTCCCGATCATGGTTATCCTGGAATCCTCTCCGCTGGCCTTTGCCTCCAGGATGAGCTGGTAGGGATTGTCTCCGTTACCGGTGTTGATGACCGTGGCCTTTACTCCGGGGTTGTTTTTATCTTCATTGATTCTTTTGGCCAGGTCTTCCAGTGTTGTCTCTGCCGGTACAGGCACCTCGTAAGCCTTCCCGTTTTTTCCCATCCTGAAGGAAAACCGGGAGACCGGGGCAGCAAAACCTGTTACTGAATCTGATCCGCTCACCGCGACCCTGTTCTCTTCCCCGTTTCCCCCGGAGGCGGCAGATATCCGTATACGGTTTTTTCCCTGGTCATCTTTAAACGTGGCTGCAGAGACAAGGGGATTGCCTTTGCTGTCCCTGTTGGCCGGGCTGTCATTTATTGCCGCTACGAGCGCAGCTGCCGTCATTCCTCCGGTGGTGCCCGTAACGGAGAAGGTTTTGGGATTATCTTCCGTTCCGTATTTTATCTTTATGGTTTCCCCCTCTGCCAGGGCAATGCCGGTATCCCCGAATCCTTTGACGGATTCCATAACCGTTGGGGTATAAACTGTGGCAGAAGCCGAGGACATTCCTTCTGAAACAAACGAACTGCTTGATGCGGTCCGGGAGACTTTAATAAGGTGTGATCCCGTTTTAGTCCCGTCCAGGGCGGTGGCAGTGACGATATTCTTATTGGATTCCGTAACGGTCCGGGAATTATAGTTTGACGGCAGTGACAGGCTCAGCGCATTGGTCTTCATGGAAAGCAGCTTGTTCAGGACCGAGTTGAGCTGCGTCTTTATCGCTGTCTGGGTTTTTATCTTCTCCTTTTTCAGGTTCAGTATCGCTTCGTCGGCCTTCCGCCGGGTGTCCAGTATACCCTGAAGGTCCAATCCGGATCCCATTCCTAACGAGGTCATCGTACCGGTTGCCATTCTCGTTGCCTCCTTTGATAGTCCCGGCAATTTCTGCCGGGTGTTTCCGAGTTCATATCGAATGGTTTTCACGGGGCCTTTAACGGTGGAAATGCCCTTATAGCAGCAAGTCTCAGGGGATTGGTTCTTAAAAAATCCTGTACCGGCAGGCATTGTTTATCCGAACGGAAAACCAAATTGGTGATACTTTTTTAAAAAAGAAAAAATGCTGCCGGGAATTTTGGCAGAACCGTGGGATTTCCCTGTAATTCAGACGTATAGGTAAAAATTTCCGAATCTGAGTTTCCCGGAATTTCCGGGCCTCCGTCATCAAAGATTATTTCCCTCAAAAAGTTTCAACAGATTGATTCCCTCAAATCACAGCACCCCAATTTTTTTAATACGCTGCAGCAGGATTCCGGCCGGTCATTCCGGTGAAATTCTGCGAAACCGCCCGGGTAAATCCGGCGAAACCCAATCATTTGATACAAATTTTCCGGTTCCCGTGACCAGCCGGGATGCCCGTGCATTCCGGCATTTTTCTTGGTTTTACAGAATGGCAGCATCTGGTTTTCCGAAAGCCGGAGAGACCGGAGCAGAACACTAAGGGGTTTATTGATCAAAAGGGAGGATTGATGTCAACAACAGCCTTATCAGCGAAAAAAAATGCGCTGCAGAACCTGATGGCCAAGAAAAACCGTCCGGAAACCAAGGGTAAGAATACCGGATTGGGAACGAATGATTTTATGAAACTGCTGGTGGCCCAGCTTAGGAATCAAAGTCCCCTGAAGCCGGCCGACACCAAAACCTTCACGAATCAGCTGGCGCAGTTTACCCAGGTGGAGTCCCTGGGCAACATAGACAAGAAAATGGGGGCGTTGCTTGACCAGGCAAAGTCATCCGGCCAGGGCAGAAATATAACGGATTATGTCGGAATGCAGGTGACCGGCGAAGTCACAACCATGACCATTGACAAGGGCAACGTCTCCTCAGGTTTTTATGATCTGCCCAAATCCGCCCGTGTAAAAATCGTTATCCGGGATGATAAGGGAAAGGTTGTTAAAACCCTTAATCAGGGAGAACAGAAAAAAGGGGCTTACCTGATAAACTGGGACGGCACCTCAGATAATGGGAAACCCCTTCCCCAGGGCGCCTATACCTATACTGTCCTTGCAAACACCGGGACAGGGTACCAAAAACTTCCTGCAAACATAACAGGGAAGGTTGATGCCGTGGCATACCAGAACGGTAAGGCATACCTGGTCGTGGGCCGTGTCCTGGTGGATCCTGCCTCCCTGACATCAGCCACCAAACCCACCGACACGCCCAAAGACAATGCTCCTTCTATTCTGGATTATCTCGGCAGGACCGTGACGTCAAACTTTCCCATTGTTCAGGTCAAAGAGGGGAAGGTTCTGGGCGGGAAACTCGGATTTCACCTGGACAAGCCCCAGGATGTGACAATCAAAATTTATGATGCAGCCAATAAACTGGTCAAAACAATTAAAGTGCCTGCGAAAGATACTGTTGCCGGGAATAACAAGGCCCACTGGGATGCCCTTGCAGACTCCGGGCACCGGGCCTCTGACGGCCTGTTCTATTACAAGGTGGAAACCAAGGACGGACCGGTCAAAACCCCGGTGTCCGGAAAAGTGACCGGGATTAAATATATCAACGGAGGGCAATTCCTTGAATTAGGCGAGTCAGGCAGGCTGGTTTCCGTTTCCAAGATCTCCTCGGTTAAATGATCTGACCTTGGTTTTCTTTTATCATTTCCATAACGTTTAAGGAGTATTCAATGTCTCTATCCAGTGCGTTGTTCTCAGGCACCAGCGGCCTGAAAAATACGAGTAAAGGGCTTCAGGTAACAAGTAATAATATTTCAAATACCAAAACCGTGGGTTTTAAAAAGGGGAGGACGACCTTTGCCGACACCCTTTACCAGACGGTCGGGACACAGGGCGGTGCCGCCCAGGTGGGTCTGGGCACCTCGGTCAACTCCGTGTCACAGAATTTCAGTGCAGGTTCGATTGAAACCACGGGAAACGCCACAGACCTGGCCATTGGCGGGGACGGTTTCTTCGTGGTCTCCCAACCGGGGTCGGATAAGATGTTGTACACCCGTGCGGGTAATTTTTCCTTTAACAAGAGCGGCGCCCTTGTTACTCCGGGCGGATGCATTGTCCAGGGATGGAACCTTGATCCCAAAACAGGGGATCAGGTCGGCGCCATTACGGATCTGGTGTTGAAACAGTTTACCAGCCCCCCTGACAAGACAAAGGAAATCTCAGTTAAAACCAACCTGAATGCAGATGCCAAATCCAAGAGTTCCGTGCTTGCCAATGCCTATAAGGCAGGAAAAACAACTGCGGTTGCCTCCGATACCTATGAGTACCAGTCCGTGATCAAGGTTTACGACTCTTTGGGATCTGCCCGTGACGTGACCGTATATTACGATAAGAAATCCGACACGGAATGGGAATATATCATTGTCTCGGATGCAAAAGAAGACAAACGGAACCTTGTGCAGGGTACTTCCTCACAAGGGCTTTTGGCCCGGGGCACCATTGATTTCTCAAAGAGTTCCGGAAAAATCACCGGCATGACCATGGAACGGTTTACCGGCCGGATCGGTAATGTCTCAAGCGTCGGGATTAATAAGGTAGATGATATCCATTTTGAGATCAAGGATTCCGAAAGCATGCTTCTGGACGGGTACGGCATTGAAATGAAATATGATGCCGGCCAATGGGTCCTGAACAAGGGGGCCCTGCCGGATAAATACAAGAACGCCAAGATTCTCTCTTCGGACGGGCAGAATATTTCAGTGGTACTGGATCCGGCAAGCAGCGGCGGAGACAAGGTGGCTGATTTGAAAATCAAACTGAAGAAACCGGCCATGGCCGGTGATATCGTCCGCTTTGATATCAACGATGTAAAAGATCTTCATGTCCAGGACCTGAAAGGGGTTACTGCCACCGGCGGCGCCAAAAACAAGACCACCTCCGTTATCAATGATCCCGGCGTCATGGTCAGGGATGCCGAAGGCTGCAAAATTGTCTGGAATCCTGTCACGGAAAGCTGGCATTGGTCCAATCCCGAAGGGGCGAAGGATAAAGGCACTCTTGTTTCCGGCATGACCACCAATAATGCAACTGCAGTAAATACAACCCCGGGGGCCAAGAAAGTGACCAATGCGGCAGATCTTCCCATGAAGGTGGATGACGTGGACCTGAGATACGACAACAGGACAGGCAAGTGGGACTGGAACGAAACCTTCAAAAAAGAGGATTTTGTTAACAGGACTTACTCCCCGGCGCTGCAGGATAAACCGGAACTGAAAATCATAGATGCCGGAAAGGAAGGGGCAATTGCCACACTCACCGGTGCCGGAGCCCCTGCCCAGATCTCTGTGGCATGGAACGGCACTGCCTGGGCGGTCACGGGAAACGGCAACACCAATGTCTCCATTGTGCCGTCTGAAAGTAACAATACCAAGGTGCAGTTGAAGATTCACAATGCAGATCCCACCAAGGCCGTCACCATTGAGTATGATTTCGGCAAGCCGCTGGCAGCCGGACAGACCATGTCTTTTGAGATCGATCCCTCCCCGCCTGCGGAATACGGCAAGGCCAAAATCGTCACCACCGGAAACAAAAGCGTGGCCATTGATTTTAACGGAAATAATACAACGGACCTTGTAGTCAACGTCACTTCCGGAGCAACAACAACCCTGGCAGGCGGTGAGACTTTCAGCTTTGACGTGGATCCTGATGTCCCTCCTGCGGAGTACAGTAAAGCCACACTGACCGGAGATAAAAACCATGCTGAGATTGATCTGGACGGATCAGGAAACAAGGATGTGGTTTTTAACTTCAAGGATCCCCTGAAGAACGGGAAAGGCACCGATCCCCTGGCAGACCAGAGCACGATCAGTTTTGACATCGAAGGGTCCAGTGTCTGGCAGAAGGTATCCACAGACGAGGCTAAAGATACCGGGCACTTTAAATTTACAACGGATTTCCTGGGGGGGGAGTTCGGATCCACCGAAACCGATATATCCTTTGATATCGGCACCAAATGGGACGGAAACAACTGGGTCAACGACTCTTTGTCCACCACCCAGTACGCCAGGGCCTCCTCAACGATTTACCAGGGGGCGGACGGGTATCCTCCAGGAGATCTCGGCCGTGTGGAGGTCTCGGCCGACGGAAAAGTGACCGGGTACTATTCAAACGGCCAGCAGATACCGCTTTTCATGGTGGGGCTCGCAGACTTTAAAAACCCCAACGGGCTTGAAAATGAGGGGGGAAACCTCTATTCGGCCACCCGCAAAAGTGGTGCCGCCGTTACCAACAGGCCCGGAAACAACGGGCTGGGCGAACTGAAATCCCAATCCCTTGAAATGTCCAACGTGAACGTCTCGGATGAGTTTGTCAACCTGATCCAGCTCCAGAATTCCTATGAGGCCAACGCAAAAATCATCAGTACCGTAGACGAGATGATGACCACGATTATTCAGATGAAAAGGTAGGTGTGTGATGATGATACCCCTGTTTAAAGAGAATGCCGATATCGAGGGATTTGATGTGCTTGAAAGAAAAATGATCCGTACGATGGCGCTCCACCGGGAACTGCAGCATATTCTCGCCCTGGAGTATGAGGCCGGGAAAGCCTGCAGGCCAAAGGAGCTTGACAGACTGCTTTTAAGAAAGAAAAACAGTGTCAACCGGTTTGAGCACCTGGTCCGCTCCATCAATGAGCAGTTGAACCGAATGGCATACATGGCGCTTCCAAAAACAGCCCCGCGCACCCTGGCAAACCGGGTTAAGGTGCTGCTGGGCCTGACCCCGGAGCTTGAAGCCACACTGGTGCCCCTGGCAAGGTCCCTTGAAGCCGAACACAGGAAACTGATTGAGGCAGCGCGGCGCAACACGGCCCTGTTCAAAGACGTACTGGGGCGCTATTGGGTTGCAGGACAGTATGCCAGCCAGGGGGAATAGTCATGGGCAGCATAGGTTCCTTATTAAACACGGCCCGGTCTGCACTGATGACCTACCAGTCCGCTCTCCAGACAACCTCCCAGAATATTGCCAATGTGCAGAATCCCAATTACAGCACCCAGACCTCAAATTACGGGACCACCACCCCTGTGAACCATGGCGGCCATACTTACGGAACCGGGGTGAAACTGGATGCGATTAACCAGAAGGTGAACCAGAGGCTTGAGAACCAGCTGACCAAGGCCTTATCCATGAAGTCGGCGTTCGAAGAGCAAAAACTCTATGTGGGTATGATGGAGGATCTTCTTACTGAAGGAACCAAAGACAGCCTGGGAACCCTGTTAAACAATTTCTGGAACGCCTGGGAATCCCTGAGCAACAAGCCGGCGGGTAAAACCGGCCAGGAGCTGGTATTTAAATCCGGTGTTAATCTGTCACATCGCATCAAGGCTATTGACACCGGACTTAAGGAACTCCAGGTCAGGCTGGACCGGAATATTGCCTCAGGGGTGGGGCAGGTCAATCTGCTGACAAAAAAAATTGCCGACCTGAACCGGGCGATCCTTTCATCGGAAGGCACAAGCGGGCATGCCAATGATTTAAGGGACAAGCGCAACGCCCTGGTGGATGAATTGGGAACATATATCGATGTCGATATGGTCGTGAAAGACGACGGCAGTTTTCATATCAACACCTCAGGGGGGCTCCCCCTGGTCAGCGACCATCTTTCCTACCCCCTTGAGATGAAAGCCGGCCGGGTTCTCTGGAGAGGATCATCCGCCAATGTCCGTGACATCACGGATATTATATCCGGAGGCAAACTCGGCGGATGGCTCAAAGTCCGGGACAAGGCGCTCCGGGAGACCTGTGCGGAACTGGACGAACTGGCATCAAACCTGATTTGGGCCATGAACTACCAGCATTCCCAGGGGGCGGGGGCGAAATACTTTTCCGGACCGGTGGCAGGCAATTACTCAGCCGATGGCAGCGGGAGACTGGACAGCCTGAAATACGGAAACAGGATCGACTATTCCAGGGATTTTCTCATGGTCATCAAGGATGCCTCTTCCTACGGGATCAAATATCAGAAGGCCGGGGTGGATATGGGCAAGTCCACAGCCGGGATCAGTGATATTAACGGGAACGGCAGACCCGGCAGCACCTATAAACTGACTGTTGTGGACAAGGGAAGGGTGGGGGAGCAGTCTGTTTCCGAAACCAGCGGGAATCTGATGGGTGGTGTCTGTGCGGACAAATCCGGAACCATTGCCGATGCCCTGGACAAGGCCCTGCCGGATCAGACCCTGACGGTTAAGGGCAAAAACGGCACAAAGATAATTAAAATCCGCGACAAGGGCGGGAATACCGGCCGTTCTGCAGGCCAGATTGCCAAGTCGCTCAACGATACAGACGGTGTGAATGCCTATGCCTCTTCGACCAGGGCCGCATTTTCCCTGGACGGGATCCAACAGGCCCAGGACGGGGATATTGTCAGGTTCAGCCTCTATGCCAACGGGGTGGAAAAAACCGTCTCCTTTACCGTGGACAGCAAAGCCGGAACCTTGAAAAAACAATTTGAGCAGGCTTTGGGCGCTGCTGCCAACGAGATAAATAAGACGTTTAAAAACACAGACCTGAAAGTGGACGGGACAGTCATCTCCAGCAAGTCCGGGGCCACTCTCGGGATACAGAAGTTTGAGGTTGTTGATAACGCCGGGGTCGCCCTGGATAATTTTAAAAATTTTAACCGCGATGACAAGGTCTTTGTGACGGTGACGGCAAACAGTACGCCACCGGTGAAGATCAAAGTCAAGGTTGACCTGAAAGATGTGGATACGTCGGATTCCGCCAAGGTCGGCAAGGCTTTTTACGAGGCGCTTTCAGACCAGCTCAAAGACAAGCCGTTTACGGTTAAAAGGGATGCGACAAGCGGAAAAGTTATCCTGAGAACCACCGACGGCAGCAGTCTTGATCTTTCCGCAGCGTCCGGGGATACGGGGAATGATGCCCGGATATCGGTAACCGCCCTCGGCGGCAGTACTGCCGTTGGCGGGAATCAGCTGGATTTTAACGGCACAGGCAAGGCAGGTGCGGCCGGTGTTAAGAGTACAGGCGATTATCTGGGGTTCTCCCTGCCCGGGTGCGAACGCAGCACAAATGTGTCCGCAGCCTCTTTCGTGGGGGAAGCCGGCGGCAGTCATAACGCCTGTGCGGTTATCACGGGTTCCGTTACAATCAAAACAGATCCCGGAATTCAGGTCTTTTCTGACAATACCTCTGCGGCAGGGTTGTTCGGCAAATCCGGAAGTACCGGGGACGGCAACAGTATTATTACACTCGGGGGCTCCGGCGGATACGGTAAATTCGATGACGGGGACAATATAACGTTTAAGCTAGACGGAATTGATATCAGCTACACCGTCACTGCCGGTGCCGCACCGCTTACCGATGCGGAACAGGCCCAGCAGCTCTACGATGCCCTGAACAACACACTGCCGAAAGACGGGTATAAAGTGATCCGGAACGGGACCTCCGTAACCATAGTCAGGACGGCAGAGGCTGACAAGCCCGTTTCAATTACCGGGTTCAGCGATGCCACCGGCGGGGATGCGGCGCTTTCGGTCTCTACGGGAACGGGGAAAGGGGTTCAGGCGCCAAAAAACAAAACCCTTATTTCCAATGATGCCTCAAGGAACTCCGTGTCCGCCGTTACCTTTGGGGACCCGGCTACCCTCCGCTGGGAAGAACTGGACGGCAACGGACGGCTTACAGGAAGATCCGGACATACGAAAATTGATGACCCGGGCCGTGTGGAAATTAAGGCGGACGGAAAGGTTCTGTTGAGTTTTAAAGTATCTGAAGGCAATCTTGTGGCGGGGAACACCATGAGGGTGAATACCGATGCCGGAGGTAAGCCGGACCCGCTGAAAGTTGAGGTGACGGGCAGGGGAAACCGTATCAGCGATACCTATAAATTCTCAGTGGCATCCGGAGGCAGTATCCCGAATAACGGCGAGCCCATTGTCGTCAACTGGTCATCCGGGAATGATTCAGGCTCCTTTACCCTTAAGGGGGGGAATCCGCCGCTGAAAGCCGAAGTGGACGGCATGACCTTTCATTTTAACGGCGGCACCCTGGTGAAAGGGGATTCCTTTTATGTATCCACGGATGAAAACGGGAAGGTGCCGGATAAAGGAGGTGTCGATACCTCGTCGGAC
>JAKSAX010000549.1 GCA_022361395.1 Desulfobacterales bacterium
AAACTGATTGCCATCTGCCTTGCAGTCACCGGTGCCTACATGACTATATTCACCTGATTCCCACTTAAAATCATAACAGACTCTTTTGATTGACATATGTGGCGATAATCCTGGAGAGACTCTCTGATTCGGGAAAAGGAGGCATGGACCCTAAAATCACCGGAACCACCTCCCTGTCCCGTATGGCTGAAAATGATGCAGGGAAATTCAGGTCATAAATCATACCGACCTGAAAAAGCTTCATATCATTCAGGGTGGCAATCCGGCTGTAGTGAAACCCCTTACCCCGCATTATTTCACCCGCAAGTTCAACAGATACCCTGCCGTCATCAGCCATATCATGGGTAATAAAGCTTGTCTCCCCGGTTTCGGCACTCCGGTAATGCGCCATCATTACCTTGTAGATATCCAGCTTGTCCGCATCCCGTAAAAGTTTTGCTAAAAGTGACAACCGGGGGTCGAGTTTCTCTGGCAGGCAGGGCCGGTTGTGCAGGGCCACCGATCTTAAGACAAGCTTCCGCTCCCTGCGGGATATTCCTTCCAGAAAGTTCTGTCTCAGGATTACCCCCACACTCAGGGCAGCATGGTTCTTTGACAATGGATCGGAAAAGGTGCCGTAAACTTCGAACTGGGGAAACCGCCCCACATCGTGCAGCCATGCAGTGGCTTGGGCCATATTCCTCCCTGTGGCGTCAAGCCCGATGGAATCTGCCAGCACTTTGATATTTTCGCAGACCCTTGCGGTATGGGCCTGTTTTAGTCTGTGCGCCTTTGGATCACCCGACCGCTCAACAAAAAAATCGCTGTACGTGTAAAAACCGTTTTCAATGCGTTTAAGATCATCTTCCGTCATTTGAGGTATCCGTTGTTGTGGCGTACAAAGGTATTGTCACCAGCGGTAAATTTATACGAAAGAATATTTTAAATCAATAAAACAGACCGCTTTCTTGACAGCCCACCGGCAAACCGGTAAGGCTACTGCTGATTTTTCAAATCAAAATGCTTATAAAATAGTTATGGCAATATCCAAACATTAAGGATTCCCATGAAAAACAGAACAGCCGCACACCCGGAACCGGCAAATTCCAACCTCCGGTTTGGACTGGCCAGATGGTCCATATTTACCATTCTCATCCTCACCTATGTCCTGGTCTATTTCCACCGGATGGCACCGGGCGTGGTTTCCGAATTTCTCATGGCAGACTTTAAGACCAGCGGCACCCGGCTGGGGGCGTTGTCCGCCATCTACTTCGCCGTTTATGCGGTTATGCAGATTCCCTCAGGGGTGATTGCCGATACCCTGGGGACCCGGACATCCATTGTGACGGGAAACCTTGTGGCCGGCCTGGGTTCAATTCTCTTCGGCCTGGCAACCGGGTTTGAAATGGCCTGTGCCGGCCGGTTCCTGGTGGGACTGGGGGTGTCCGTGGTCTTTATCTCCATAATGAAAAACAACGCTGTATGGTTTCACGAAAAGGTCTTTGGCATGATGAGCGGCCTTACCCTGCTCATCGGCAACCTGGGGGCTGTCATGGCTGCCGGCCCCCTGGCTCAGGTCCTCACCGTCTTTGCCTGGAGAACGGTTTTCCTGGGTATCGGCGCCCT
The DNA here is from genome assembly GCA_022361395.1 of Desulfobacterales bacterium. Taxonomy (GTDB): domain Bacteria; phylum Desulfobacterota; class Desulfobacteria; order Desulfobacterales; family Desulfobacteraceae; genus Desulfobacter. The sequence goes on from JAKSAX010000549.1 coordinate 1,606, forward strand.
GTCACTCTGCCTGGCCCTGGCGGGATTTGCCATGGTCAGGAACAGTCCGGAAGAGATGGGGTTTGAGCCGCCCAATTCCTATGGCCGGTCCGCAGTCCTTGCCCCCCACTGGCTGACCAATCTTAAAGAGGTGATAATGAGCCTGAAGGTCTGGCCCGGCTTCTGGGTGCAGCTGGGGATGATCGGAAGCAGCTACGCCTTTATGGGGCTGTGGGGCATACCCTTTCTGAAAGATGTCCACGGCCTGAGCCGGGCCTTTGCAGCCGACCATATGACGGTTATGCTCCTGAGCTTTGCCCTGGGCGCCCTGTTCTGGGGCTGGCTCTCCGACAGGGCAGGCCGGCGCAAACCCTTCCTGGTTTCAGGGGCCGCAGCATATGCCCTGTCCTGGGTAATGCTTATGTACCTGCCGTGGACACCGGGTGCCACCGGGTTTCTTATATTTGCCTTCATGGGATTTACAGGCGCCGCCTTTGTCATCACCTTTGCCGCTGCCAAGGAAATCGTCCACCCCCAGCTGTCCGGCATGGGGGTCAGCGTGGTGAATACCGGCTGCTTCATCGGTACGGCAATCACCCAGCCCCTGTTCGGCTATATCGCTGATCTGACCTGGGACGGCGCCATGTCCGGGGGGGTACGTATTTATGCTGCCGCCGATTACCGGAACGGGTTTATGCTCATGCTTCTCTTCTCTATTCTGGCGCTGGCCGCAGCCTTCAGGGTCAGGGAAACCTATTGCCGGAACAGCAGAGGTTAAAAAAGCCGCCTGCATTTTAATGTCCTTCATGGTAGGGATACTGCATTACCCGCAGCACCGTCCGAACTGGCCGGCCAGATGGCAGGCATTGTAATGTCTATTTTAAAAGGAAAAAAGAATGGATAATGTAACCATACGATATTGTAAAATCTGACTTCACAACCGCTTGTTTGCCTCCCGTGTGGCGGCTTATATTGAAGATGAATCCGGAATCAGCGTCAGCATTGACTCAGGAGGTAAAATAGGGGAGTTCACCGTCTGGGTCAACGGCAAGCTGGTTGAAGAAAAGGACAAGCTTAAATTCCCGGACAGGAAAAAAATCCTTGCCTCTGTTCAACAGGCGCTCCGGCACGGAATACCGGGCAAATAATCTCCTGTCCTATTCAATTGGGACAGAACACCGGGCTTGACCTTGAATGCCGGACCCGGGTATAACCCTCGGAACAAAAATACCCGAGGAGACCCATCACATGAAAATCAGATACAATGCCCCTGTTGTCCTGACCTATGCCATTCTGGCCCTGGCCTGCCTTATGCTGCCCGTGTCAAAAACCATTGGGATCAGCCTGGCCTCCCCCGGCCGGCTGGCCTTTTCCGATCCGGAATTTTACTTCCGCCTGGTCTCCTATGTGCTGGCCCATGCCAATTGGACTCACTTCATGGGAAACATCATGATCATCCTGCTGGTGGGCCCTTTGCTGGAGGAAAAGTACAAATCCTGGAAACTGCTTGAGATGATGGTGGTGACGGCTGCGGCCACGGCCCTTCTCAATGCCGGCCTGTTTCACACCTCCCTGATCGGGGGCAGCGGCCTGGCATTTATGATGGTGCTCTTAAGCTCTTTTTCCAACTTCAGTTCCCGGGAGATTCCGCTGACCTTTATACTTGTGGCCGTGATCTTCATCGGATCCGAAGTGGTTTCCATCCTGAAAATAGACCAGATTTCCCAGTTCAGCCACCTGGCTGGCGGTTTTACCGGTGCAGCCTATGGTTTTTTCAGGGGCGGCAGGGGGTAAAATCACGCTCTTTCCGGTTTGTGTTCACATTTTCCGAACATGTCGTTCCGTAATCACAAATAGTTTTTTCAGGTGCCCGGGGGTATAACCCAGCCTGTGGAATTTACCTTATCCCCGGAGATTGGAATTGGACCTTATCGTTTCAATAATACTTATTCTTGGGTCGCTGTTGGCAGGGGCTGTCAGCCCGGGCCCCAGTTTCCTCCTGGTGGCAAAAACCGCCATGGGACATTCAAGACAGAACGGCGTTGCCGCAGCAATGGGCATGGGGGCCGGCAGTGTTCTTTTCTCAGCCCTTGCCCTTATGGGGCTGTCCGTTGTATTCACCCGGATTCCGGTGCTGTACTTCAGTTTGAAAATTACAGGCGGCGCCTACCTGATCTGTCTGGCGTACCAGATATGGACAGGCGCAGGCAAGGGGGTGGTTTTATCCGGTAAACATACCCGCCGGCCCCCGACACCGGCGGGATCCTTTTTCACCGGACTTGGCACCCAGCTCAGCAATCCGAAAACCGCCCTTGTTTATGCCGGCATATTTGCAGCCCTGCTGCCGGCAAAGCCCCCTCCCCTTATATACTTTATTCTGCCGCCCCTCATCTTTACCGTGGAGGCGGGGTGGTATACCTTTGTCGCATTAATGCTGTCGTCTGCCATGCCCAGGGCTGCATATCTCAACAGTAAATCCCTGTTTGACAGGATCGCTGCTGCTGCCATGGCAGGGCTCGGCCTTAAACTTATTTCAGACTCATCTGTGTAGCCCGGACCGGACAGACGGAAACGCATAGCCCGCAACCGTAACAGGCACCGGGATCATATGCCAGTTCACCTGAAGCATCCATCTTCCTGGCCTTAAAAACGCAACGGTCCGGGCACTCTCCGCAATGTATGCACAGTTCCATATCTGTTTCGGCAATATACTCGGAGTGAACCATCAGTTCCCTGCGGTCATATTGCTGTATGATCTGAAGATCATGACAGCAGCAATTGCAGCAG
>JAKSAX010000554.1 GCA_022361395.1 Desulfobacterales bacterium
CCACCCCGTTTATATCTTTATTACAAACCAGGAGGAGCTTGTCCCGAAAATAAGGAGTGACGCTGGTATCTATTTCCCCTTGAAGTTCAATTTCAGCAATATTATCATTTTCTGTGGTGTTGACTGAAAAATTCATATTTTTATCCGTTTCAAATATCTGATCCAGGTTCGGGTTTTCATATCCGGGGAGTATATAAACACTGCTTCATGATTTCAATCGGGGAAACCCCTAGAAAATAGAATTATTTTTATAATTTCTGGTATAATTGTTTTCTGATTGTAACGCGACACGTAATCTCAGAAAATTTGGCAGGCAATATCAGAATTTTTAAACTTGAAAAGAAAAGAGATTATTCTATTAGGTTGAGTATAGTGGGTTTGCGAACTGAGATGATAACGATTGAATTGACGGCTGCGCCAAACAATTTTACAAAAGCGGCTTCTTTCTCATGGTCCCTTCCGGTGATTGATTATAAATCGTCCGAAATATCTTTTTCGATTACTTTTTTAGCTGAAAGTTCTGAAAAGCTATTAATAGCCTCATTCATTTTTTCGATGAATCCATAGCTTGTGCTGGCCATGGTGCCTAACTTAAATTCTTTTAGTTCCGTCTGTATGGTTTCTTTTTTTGTTTTCCCAGAAGTTTTCTCAAAAATCTCAATCCCAAGTCTCAACTGGAAATTAATATGATTCATTGGCCTTTCTTTTACTGAAAAGTGGTTGATTGAAATAACAATAACGCTATCAGCATCGTTGTAGAATTGCTCCTTGCATTCATCATAAAAACATATCTTTGATTGGGCATAGCTTTTTTTTGCAGCTGAGGCCATGGTCTTTGAAAACACTCTTCCAAATGGAATTACAATCTGGGTACCACGAACTGTGGTTATAATTGATGCACCAGCAGGTAAGACGATAGGAGTAAATTCATAATCTTGAGTGTAACCAATCTGATTCGATTCGACAGGATTCCAAAACGGTCCCTGCATATTATCCCATACAGTTTCAAACACGGGTTTTCCAGAAATTTTAGGTTTGAAGAAAACCAAAACTTTTTTGTTCTGGTTGGGGACATCAATACTAAGATCGTTTTCAAAAAGAGGTTGTCGTTTAACTGGATTCACAAGCATACATGATTGAAATAACAAAGCGCACAACAGAATTATCAGAGCCGTTCTCGATCTCATTTTACCTCACGGTGTTTTATCTGTATTACTAAATGATTATACAGGTCTGGAAAACTTTCATGATTTGATATATAGCTGGATATCATGCGGATATGAAGAATATCCAGATCTGATCATTTCCTTTTTATTTTCTGAATCTCATATCATGCATAAACCAGTAACACTACACTTATTATATTAATCTCTTTACTCTGGAGAATCTTTGAAAAGGAAAGAGATTAATGTATAAAGTAGACTCTCAATGATCTAATCCAGAATTCTCCGATCGTAAAGCCCTATTAACCCACTGGACCTATTGGGTTATATACTTACACGGCAATATAGCCATAGCCATGGGAAGGTTTCATGGTGTTCATTATTTGCTAAAAATGTAATTTTTAGTATTTTTCCCCTTTAATATCCAAGCAACAAATCGAAATTTTAGAGTATTTTATGTGCCCTTTTCTATAGATGACAGGTTTTTGGAATTTTCGTGAGGAGCTAAGTGCCTAACCTAATGCCCTATAAGAATAGCTAAGGAGAATATAATCAAGGTTATTTTTATATGGCACTGTTACTTTAAACTCGAATGGGTCCACTAAATATTGTCCGGGTTTTATTTTGGGCGATTCTATGGAAAGAATTTCTCCAGAGTCATCTGCAAATAACAGAATTAGCGTAAAATGTTCATATTCTAATAGTACTTGCTCTGAGATATATTTTCTTTTTTCAATTGGTACAATGTAGGTAACCGTCCCATCAAGCGTCATTGTTTTTGATTCATTATCAATTGAGTACTCGTACTCTATAGCTAAACTTTCAGAATGCCAACGATGGTTCCCTGATTCATACATTTTCTTGAATGTCTCAAGGTCAACTTGTTTCCCCAGATATTTTCTTTCAAGGGTAACCTTATGGGAGCAGGCCGATAGCAATAGCACCAATAGAATAACAAAATATTTTAATTTTACCTTTTTCATTTTCCACTCTCCTTATATTGATTGAATATCGCAATAGATTTATAGTTGGTACTATCATCGAACAGTTTCAAAGAATTCAAAGCTGCATAATCTGCAATGTCCTTAAGAAAGCATATTAATCTATTTTTTTATGGTTTCTTCATCGAGTCCTACCGTGCTGGCGCAATAGCCTTTTGCCCAAAAACTCAAGCCTGTCATCTTTTTGGATCCAAGTAGCTCCCGGTGAATCCTTATGGCACTTTTGCCTTTTATAAATCCAATTGTATTGGAAACACTGAACTTTGGGGGCATGCTAAGGCAGAGGTGAGTAGGCCGTGGAAACTTCCCCCCACAGCCTCTCTCAGAACCGGACGTGAACCTCTCGACTCACCGGCTCCCATTATCCAGCCGACGGTTTGAGGCCATACATTTTCCAATGAGGAAACAGCCATGGCTCTTTGTGGGCTATTCGCCCTAACCAGTAGTGAGCCCTTCTTGGACGACGCCTAAACCTTTTGTATTTCATAGTAACCCACTTCACCAATTTTCGATTAAAGTTATACAGCGTTGGATACATCGCTGATTTGTAAAAATGCCCATAATAATTCATCCAGCCCATGAGAATTGGCCCAAACATCCGTGATAAATCCTCTATGGACTTATCGCTTCTATTTGATATACGCTAACTCCTCATTTCTTTTCTAATTGCTTTTGCTGATGTCGGGCTTATTGCCGGCATAAATCGGGTGAACAAACGTCCAGTTCTTGCTCTTGCTGTCCTGAGCCTAAACTCATAACCTAAAAACTCAAACTTCATTATTGGATACTTAATCCAAGGTTTGTCCCCTTTACAGCAAACAATCTTTGTTTTGCCTGGATGGATTTCCAATTTACATTCTTTAAACCGTTTCTCCAGTACTGCTTTTAATCGTTCTGCTTCCTGTAGTGTATTACAGTGGACCACTCCATCATCCGCATACCTTGCAAAAGGACATTTCAGATAGTGTATTTGCATCCATTTATCAAAAACATAATGCAGGAAAAGGTTCATTAATAAAGGGCTAATAACACCTCCTTTAGGTGTTCCCTTCGTCCTTTCTTTTAATTCACCATCCGGCAGTTGCAATTGTGCCTTTAACCATCTTTTGATGTATAAAAGTACCCAATCGCTGTCCGTATGCCTTTTCAAGGCTTTCAGCAATAATAAATGGTCAATATTGTCAAAGGCCCCCTTTATATCAAATTCAAGCAACCATCCATGTTCCCAGCACCGTTGCCTGGTAACAGCAACAGCTTGAATCGCTGATTTGTGGGGTCTGCAGCCATAAGAATCTGGATGAAAGCATTTATCCATTTCCGGCTCTAAATACATTTTCACCACTGTCTGGGCTATGCGATCAGAAATACTTGGTACTCCTAATATCCGTGCACCACCAGACTTTTTCGGTATGGCTACTGCCTTGACAGCCGGGGGGAAATAGCTTCCAGATGACATCCGATTCCAGATTTTGTACAAATTCCCTTTCAGGTCTCGTTCAAAATCATTCATACTCTGTTCATCTACTCCAGCCGCGCCTTTATTGGCTTTAACGCGTTTGTACGCTTGCCATACAATATTTTTCGAAATATCAAATGACTTTGTCACTTCAAATGATTTCTCCCTTTGTCGGTTGATCATTTTCCATAACTGAATAATTCAACTCCTTTGCTCCATTCCCATTACAGAAACTTCATCACTACTACGAGTTGATCCGCCCCTGTGCTTTGTATCAGTGTCCTTTTCTCGTGAGGGCCTCTCACTTGTTTGAACACCTTGGCAACAAAACGACAGGTTCCCAAGTTCCGTATAGAGGCCTGTTTAGAGATCATGCCACCTTCACGCCGGTCACCATCTGGCCAGTAATCAGGCTTCTTCCAGACTTATCCCGGGGCATACACAAAATCCCGGTTTTGATGACATTTAAGACCATTTCGACGCCTCAACAGTGGTTCACTTTCGTTCATCTTCTCTAAATGCATCTGACATTTTAAAATGCCTTTTCCTTAAACGCTCACCACCTCAGCTCTTTACTGAAGCAGCTTTTAGGTGATTTGAATCCTGTTCCTGAAAACTGAATTCGAAGGGTCTTCCTTCATCCTCTATATAGCTTCTTGGCACACTGTGAACATGATCTCGCATAGCATGTCCGTCATGAAGGTCTACCCCCTTCTGCCGACAAAGATCTCTTATGATAGCTCCCACTTTGCCCCTCCGTTTTCCATATATGGCTTGATGTCTGTACTTTGTCACAGAAACTACATGATATTTGCAGTCCCATTTTACATGTGATAATGATTGCCAATCTCTCATAGGTTCTTCCTCTTGTCCCTTCGGGGGCTTTCTAGGGGAAGGACCTATACCACATTTTTCTCACGCCGGAACGGTTGAACCTTTTAGGGTCGCTCGGGCAGAGCCCGAGGTTTAATTAAAAGCAATTAAGTCAACTTAATTGGAGATAATCATCTCTTACCGAAAAAAGCAACACTCAACTTATTACATAGATAGCTTTACACTTTTTAGAACTCAGAAAATAGGGAATTTTCCCGACGCTCTTTAAGCTCATAGTGTTAGTGTAAAGTCACTGTTGTCCAAAAACGGAATTTAGATAAAAAATTGTTGTAGGAATTCTACCTAATTCAGGTGAATAACTATTCATGATAGAGGTCAAGGTAAAAGACTTGCCTCCTGATCTAAGCCGCGGCAATTATCTTGCGGTTCTTTCCGGCAACCTGCAGGCATTGGGCGCCCTGCTCTTTTATTCATCCTCAAAATATTGATTTATTAGCTCGTGATGAGACACCTCCTGGCTTTGTCCGGGAATTTTTGTTTCTTTGGCCCGGGAGGATGACTGGCTGGACTGGATAGCTGTCAGGATCTGGGCCATCTGCAGGCTGTCAAGTTTAACTTCTTTTTGGACGGCGGCTTCCCTGTTGGAATCAATCAAAGCCTTTAAATCAGATTTGTTTATGGTTAATGGTGTATTTAATTGAGTAAAGGCAAGAACAGCGCAGAAGACCATTGCTGATACAGATACGCCTATGGCCGTAAAAGCGTTTCTATTGGCTGATTTTGCTGCGGCTCTTGATTCCTGGAGTTCACGGTACTCTATCAGGCGAAAGTAATATTCGGTTTTCAATATATGATTTTTTCCCTCATTAACGGGCCTGAAACACTCATTAAACAATTGTTTTAAGGGATCAAGGTAAGCGTTGTAATCCGGATGGTTAAAATCAATTGACAGTGATTTTTCAATGTAGTCCCTGAGTAAAGCCATATTCGTACCCTCAAGTCCGGCTTTCTCACCATGCTGCAAAACCTTTATAAAAATAGCATCTTTCATACTATACCAGTCCTTAACAGGTTAAAATTATTCATTACTTTTTTGAATCAGGTATATTGTTAAATACGTTACAGAGATGAATCTGTAAAGCTGCCACAACAAAAAGTCCCTGTAAGCCAGTTCGTGTTCCCGGCCCTCTTTCCGGGTTCCCAAATAACAAAGGTTACCATTTGGTAATCCTCCTGTCATGTTCAGGTTATAATGGCATGGTATAAGAGAGTTGTGATGGGAAATTAAGCTCACTTGCCAAGGGCGGTAAATCCCAGACTTTTGTTCTCTCCCTCCTTACGAACCGGGCCGTCATGTGACGGTCCGGTTTTATTTTTTCCGGTGGTTATATTTGATGCGGATTTGTACCAGTTGTTATACTTGCAGTTATTGCATGTGACGGTCCGGGATAACCGAGAACGATTTTGGGAATTAAGGGTATGGAAGGGGTTAAAAAACAATCAAGGGCCTGGTTTTTACCAGGCCCTTGAGAATTGCAGTAACTACTCACAGGTGGAGGTGCCCATCTGAGGATAGACGCTGTTTATAGTCGTCAAGGGATATACATTATTAGCAATCACTTGTAAACACTAAAAACCATTTTTTTAAATAAAACCTGTTCATTTCCCTGAGGGATACTGTTATACTGCACGCCATTTTAAAACCATCCCTGTTCACTTTCTATGGAGGTGCCCGCATTTGATGTAAGCATTGAAAGGTTCAGGGGTGGTTTCCTGTTTCCGGGGCCTATACCACGCCCATTGCAGCCAGGTCAGCCTTAAGTTCCGCTTCGTTAAAGACCTTGCCTTCACGCCACTTCCCGTTCAGTTCAAGGGTCGGTATCACCCAGTCCTCACCGCCGTTGGCATCAATCACCTTCTGTACGATATGATCCGGCTGTTTCTCAATTTCAATCACCTCAAAGGCAATTTTATTCTTTTCCAGATATTTGATTGTTTCCATGCAGTGCGGGCACCAGTGTGCAGAGTAGACTTTAAGCATTTTCCTATTTCCTTTCAATCGGGTAAACCATAAGTCAGGTGCCTGCCCCTGTTTTCCGGACAGGCACCCGGATGTTTAGTTTAGTTGATTATTCCTTTACGAACCGGACCACAAAGACCTGGCTTCCGCCGCGTCTGAACAGCATATGTGCCACATCCCCTTTTTTGACTTTCTTCAGGGCCTTGGAATAATCCGCGGCAGTACTGATCTTCTTGTGATTGAGTTCCGTCAGCAGGTCCCCTACCCGTACGCCGGACCGGGCTGCCAGGGTGCCGGGCTTAATCTGGGTGACGATGAGCCCCTGGACGCCCATGGGATATCCCAGGCGCTGGGCAATTTCATTATCCACCTTCCTGAACATGAATCCGAAATCGTCATAGGTATTCTGGCCCTGGTAAGTGTTTTCTGCAACCTGGTCAGGCCGCTCTCCCAGCTTCACTGAAATGGTCTTTTCCCTGCCTTCCCGGATGAGGTCCACCTTGATCTTCTGCCCTACCTTAAGGTTGGCAATGGTAATGGTCAGATCCCTGGAAGAGTTGATGGCTTTGCCGTCTATCCGGGTGATCACATCGCCCTGGCGGATACCGGCCTCATAGGCAGGGTTGTCCTCATAGGCCTTGGCCACATATACCCCCTGGCCCGGATCAAGTTTATAATACTCGGCCATTTCCTGGCTTACATTCTGGATGGCAACCCCCAGCCACCCCCTGGATACATGGCTGGATTCAGTAAGCTGATCAATGATACCGGTTGCCATATCGGACGGGATTGCAAAACCGATTCCCTGGCCTGATCTGACAATGGCGGTGTTGATACCGATGACCTCACCGTCCAGGTTCAGCAGGGGACCGCCGGAGTTCCCCGGATTAATGGAGGCATCGGTCTGAATAAAATCATCGTAAGGTCCGGAGCCGATGATCCTTCCCTTTGCAGAGATGATACCTGCGGTAACGGTCTGCTCAAGGCCGAAAGGACTGCCGATGGCCACGACCCAGGAACCTACCACAGCTTTCTCGGATGAACCGAATTTAAGGGGTTTCAGCCCCTTGGCTTCAATCTTGATCAGGGCCAGGTCGGTCATGGGGTCTGAACCGATTATCTTGGCATCATACTCCTTTTTATCATGAAGGATCACTTTTATCTGGTCTGCATCCTTGATCACATGGTTGTTGGTGACAATAAACCCCTCTTTGTCAATGATAAATCCGGATCCCAGGCTCCGTTCCGTTCGCTTCTGGGGCTGCCCGCCGAAAAAATTCTCAAATCCCGGGGGAGTCTGCCCGAACGGGGAGCCGAAGAAGTGCTGGAACACCCTGCCCCCGCCCTGGATGGTTTTAACGGTCTGGATGTTGACCACACCGGTCTTTGCCTCTTCAGCCAGTTTGGAAAAGCTGGCCGGTACCATGGGAACGGATGCAGCAGCCAAAGCCGGAAGCCCGACCAGGCTGACAATAAAAAGTGTTATTATACTCAGGTTGATCTTGTGTGTTTTTAATTGGGTCATGATATACCCTCCTTTGGTTGAATTAGAGAACACTTCGTACGTATTTCAATAATAATACAGAAAGATAACTTTTAAATGATCTGAAAATTACGATATGGTAATCTGATAATGAACACTGTCCCTTTATCCTTGCGGTTCTTCACAAAAACATCCCCTCTGTGCTGGCGAACAATGGTGCGGGCAAGACTAAGCCCCAGCCCGGTACCGGAACTGGTTCTGGAAGATTCAGTCCTGAAAAACCGCTCAAATATCTTTTCAAGGCAATCTGCATCAATGCCCGGACCTGTGTCCGATACCCGGATGGAAATATGGCCGGTTGTTTCAGGGTCTGCGGAACCATGGCTTATCTCTGCGGACACATGGACCCGCCCCTCCGGCGGGGTGAATTTCAGCGCATTGTCTATAATATTTGAAAAAGCCCGTTGAAGCATGGGCGCGTCAGCATTGATTTCCATCCCCTCTGCCGCATCATAAGTGAACAAAATGTTCTTGTCTTCAGCCACAGGTACAAAAAGGTCGCAGGCCCCCCGGATCATCCCGCTCAGATCCATCGGGGCGAATTCAAACTCGCTCTCTCCGGCTTCAGCCCTTGAAATCACCAGCATGGTATTGATCATGGCCAGGAGACGGTCGGATTCTTCAATGGTATTGGCTGCCATGGCTTTATAATTTTCAATATCATCCGTCTGGTCCTGGATCAGAGCCAGTTCGGCAAATCCCCGGATCCGGGTCAGGGGGCTCTTCAGGTCATGGGCGATATTATCAGACATCTCCCTGATGCTTTTGACCAGATCTGAAATCCGGTCCAGCATCCGGTTAAAGGTCACGGCCAGCAGGTCAAGTTCATCCTGGCTCCCGGTTTCAGGCACCCGCTCTTCCAGGTTGGATCCCGTAATGGTATTGGCTGTCCTGGTAATGGCCTTGACCCCGGACAGGGCCTGCCGCGACAAAAACATGCCTGATGCCGCAGAAAAGAGAATAACAAAGCCCATGGAGATACTGAAAATCTTTTTAAATCCTGAAAGAAACCTGGAGTGGGCTTCCATGGCAAGCCCGGTCTGCAGGATAACATTGTGGGCCACAAATGAATACATGATCCTGGCCTTCTGCTCCTGGTCCGATATCCGTGCGGTTTTAAATACCGCCACCCGTTTGTGCATCAGGCGGTCAATGGTGTCGTTGTCAATGGAAACATCCTTCCAATAGGACATATGGGAGGAGGCAAAGACCTCTCCCGTGGGATAAAGCAGCCTGAAAAAGATCTGCTTCTCCCCGGCAGCCTGGGCCTCGATCACAGCCAGGTTCTGGGCACCGACGATTCCGTTCCGCTGGATCACGGTTCGAAAATACCCGGCCTTGTCAATAAGTTCCTGATCAATCTGATCAAGTATGGTCTGGGTGGCCAGGAAAAAAAATAAGCCGAAAGCCACACAGGAGGAGATGGAAAATATACCTGCGTACCAGACAGTCAGGCGGAAGGCAATGGTTCTGAAAAAATCAGGCATCCTCTGACTTAAGGACATACCCTGCCCCCCGCACCGTATGAATCAGCTTATTTTCGTATCCCTTGTCTATTTTATCCCGGAGCCTGCAAATCCTGGCCTCAACCACATTGGTCATGGGATCGAAATTATAGTTCCACACATGCTCCATAATCATGGTTTTGGACACCACCCGCTCCCGGTTTCTCACCAGGTACTCCAGAAGGGAAAATTCCAGGGGCTGAAGATCAATCGGGTCTTCCCCGCGAAAGACACGGCGCTTGACAATGTCCACGGACAGGTCGGCATAGCTCAGGGACACGGGATCTGTTTGATTCCCTGCCCTGCGGATTAGCGCCTGCACCCGGGCCAGCAGTTCTGAAAAAGAAAACGGCTTGGTCAGGTAGTCATCTGCCCCGGCTTCAAGCCCCTTGACCCTGTCGCCGACCCTCCCCCTGGCGGAAAGAACGATAATGGGGGTGTTCTTTCCCTGGGCCCTTAACCGTTCAATCAGGGTAAACCCGTCCATTTCCGGCAGCATGATATCAACGATCAGCACGTCGTAATCCATGGCCAGGGCCATGTCCAGCCCGAGCACCCCGTTCCGGGCGATATCAACGGCAAAGCCTGAAGACCGCAGCCCTTTTTCCACAAATGAAGCTATCTTCTCATCATCTTCAACCAGCAGAAGTCTCATTTCACCTCTCTTGTAAACCTAAACAGGTATCTATTCCCCGATGATTTTTACCAATATCCGTTTTTTCCGGCGGCCGTCAAACTCACCGTAAAAGATCTGCTCCCAGGTTCCGAAATCCAGGCGGCCGTCGGTAATGGCCACGGTGACTTCCCGCCCCATTATCTGCCGCTTCATATGGGCATCGGCATTGTCCTCTCCGACATTGTGCCTGTATTGGCTCACAGGGGCATGGGGGGCCAGTTTTTCAAGCCAGACCTCATAATCATGGTGGAGGCCTGACTCATCATCGTTAATAAACACAGAGGCTGTTATATGCATGGCATTGCACAGGACTAGGCCGTTCTGAATCCCGCTTTCCCGGATACAGTCTTCAACCTCCGGGGTAATGTTGATAAATGCCCTGCGGGTGGGAACATCAAACCAGAGCTCTTTTCTATAGTGTTTCATTTAATATCCTTAGTGTATAATGATATCCCAGTGGATGGTCCTGATGATTAAATCACGGCAAATAGTAGTATATCCGGCCCCTTTTAATCAATATTGAATTGATTTTTTTTCGCGGAACCGGTATTCTTCCGCCTCTGTTTTTAGTAAAATTTTGCCGTTTTAATAAGGAAATAAATGAAATACACCTGGTGGATAGTTCAGTTTGTTATGCTTCTGGTCTCTGTTTTCTTTCTGACCTTTGGCATTGACCTGCTTATGGCTTCATACAGCCTTGGAGATCCGTTTAAATTCATCATGACATTTTTTGCAGCCAGTTTTATTATCCTGATCAGCCTTGCCCTCGGCATCAGCTTTGTCATAAAGATGATCCGTGTCCGGCGTCAGCTTAAAAACAACACAACCAAGAATTAAACCATGTCAGTACTTTTCAGTGTCAATACCATATCCAAGTCCTACGGGGATGATACCCTTTTTACAGATTTAAGCTTTGATGTTAAATCAGGGGAAAAACTCGGCCTTATCGGCATGAACGGCTCAGGTAAATCCACCCTGCTTAAAATCGTATCAGGGCTAACCCTGCCCGATGACGGCGAGGTCAGTGTCAAGCCCGGAGAACATCTGGTATACCTTGCCCAGGATGACCGGTTTGATCCTGAAAAAACCATAGAAAAGACGCTTTATGACTGCCTGGAAGGGCTTCCCATTGACGACAGGGAACGCCACAGGCGGGTAAACCAGGCCATAGGCAAAGGCGGATTTGCAGATACAACTATAAAAACGGAGCAGTTGTCCGGGGGCTGGCGCAAGCGCCTGGCCATTACCCGGGCGCTCTGCATGCAGCCTGATCTCCTACTGCTGGATGAACCCACAAACCACCTGGACATTTCAGGTATTCTCTGGCTTGAAAAAATCCTGATCTCCGCCTCGTTTTCCTTTATCCTGGTCAGTCATGACAGGACCTTCCTGGAAAATGTCTGTTCCCACACCATGGAGATCGGCCGCTATTATGACAGGGGATATTTTAAAATCCAGGGCCAGTATAAACGGTTTGAACTTGAACGGGAACGGTACCTGGACGCCCAGTTAAAGAAACAGGCCTCCCTTGCTTCCAAAATGCGGCGGGAAGACGAATGGCTGCGCCAGGGTGCCAAGGCAAGGACAACAAAGGCTAAGTACAGAATTGACCAGGCAAGGGACCTGAGAAAAGAACTGGCTGCAATCAAAGACCGGAACCGTCAAACCGCCAAGGTCAACATTGACTTTTCCGGCACCGGCAGACAGACCAAAAAGCTGATCAGGGTTCATAATCTTGGCAAGGGCTTCGGAGGTAAGCCGCTGTTTTCCAAGATCACCTTTGAACTGGGTCCGGGATTCTGCCTCGGGGTTGTCGGTGAAAACGGCAGCGGAAAATCAACTTTTTTATCCATGATTGAGCAGACCTCTGCCCCTGACCAGGGAACCGTCAAATGGGCCGACAACCTTAAAATTGCCGTATTCGACCAGAACAGAACCAGGCTGGATCCCGAAGTCAAGCTCAGGGACGCACTGAATCCGGCAGGCGGGGATTCTGTCAATTACAAGGGGCGCCCCATCCATGTGGTAAGCTGGGCCAAACGGTTTTTATTCATGCCGGACCAGCTGGACATGCCGGTGAAAAGATTGTCAGGCGGTGAAAAAGCCAGGATAATACTGGCCAATCTTATGCTGCAGCCCTGTGATATCCTGTTGCTGGACGAACCCACAAACGATCTGGATATTCTTTCACTGGAAGTTCTTGAAAACTCAATCAAAGAGTTTCCGGGTGGGGTTATCATCGTCTCCCATGACCGGTACCTCATGGATAATGTCTGCCACCGCATGCTTTATCTGGATAAAACCCGGGAACCTGCTTTTTACAGGGATTTCAACCAGATCCTAAAAGCAAGACAGGCAGGTGAGGCCGCAGCTAAAAAGCCTGTAAAAAAAGCAGTTGAAAAAAAGAAGCCCAGGACCAAACCGGCCTTTTCATTTAAAGACAAGTATGAACTGGAACACATTGAAGAGAACATCCTTGCTGCTGAGGAAAAGGCAGCAGAACTTACGGAAAAAGTCCAGTCCCCCGAGGTAATCCAGGATACGTCCCTGCTTACCGATCTTTGTGCCCGGCTTGAAAAGGCTGAAGCCAGGGTTCAGGAGTTATACGCCAGGTGGGAGGAACTGGAAGATAAAAAGAACGCTGCTGAAAAATAAGGGGGGGCAATAAACACAGGGAAATTATCCCGCAGGTTATCAATCCGTCCTGGTAAAGCTCTGTTCTGATTCTTTATTATTGCCGTCCTCTCCGGAAGGGTTACCCATGTAGTCAACCAGCTGTCCTGTAGTATGCCGCAACCGCTGGCTGATCAGTTTGGAAATTTTCCACAGCAGTTGAACCCCCAGTGCGGGGTCATCTTCCGTGAGCTGGATCAGGTGTTCCTCCCGCATAAAAAAAATAACGGTTTCCTTAACCGCAATGCCTGTAGCCGACCTGGGTTCGCCGTCTATCAGGGCCATCTCCCCAAAGGTCTGGGAGCTTCTCAGGGTGGTCAGTTTTGTCTTTCCCTTTACAATATCAATGGCCCCTTTGACAATAATGCCCAGACTCCTGTCAGTATCCCCCTCCTTGAATACCACGGCTCCGGGCTTTGCCATCACCGGGTCAATATACAGGCAAATTTTTTTGATATGATTCCATGAAAATTCATTGGCCCATTTGGTCTTTTCAAGGATCTGGGCATATTTGGCATATTTTTCAGCGTTCAATCTCTGGTGGGCTTTAACTTTCATAGGTCTTCCATCGGCTAAAGGTTGGAATGACTTCAATTCTAAAATCTTCTCCTGTGGATGTCAATGATAAGCCCCTTTGGGTCAAAGGGGCAGGCAGGAGTTCAGCAGAATGATGCCCCAGATATTTTCTCCCGGCACAGAAGTCCGGTTGTTTACCGGAAACCTCATTTTGCAGACAATCTGGGAAGGAACCCGCAGGCTACTGATTTACACTTTGAATTATCATCCAGACTTCATACCCATCCCTAAAATTTGATTATTGACAAGTATAACTTTATTGTACTAATTTTACGGCAAAAACTTGGACAATTCAGTAGAGAATCAACAAAAACTGCGGGAGGATAATCAGCAAAGGCTCATTTTTGTCATGGTCCAATAGCATGACGTCGATATTTCACAATTAAATGCTCTGGTAAATAATTCAAATTGTAATTCCATTGTTTTTCTGTAAATCAAAGCAATGAACAGGAGCAAAGAAAGGTTAAAAATCAAATCAATAGTTCAAATTTCCGGCAGGATCTTCCGGATCCGAATCTTACCCATTTCAATTCAAAAAGGAATTCATGATGTTTAAAAAAGTCGTTCTTTGTTTATTTCTTCTATTTTGTTTTTCTTCCACGAGTATGGCACAAGCCGAAATTAGCTATACTGATGATGTTTGCGAAAGCGGTACTGCCTTTGGCGACTACAGTATCGATACTCGCCAACCTCAAAAGGCGTTTGACAATTCCAACACTGCCTACAATAAAGATTGTTGGTACAATTCGACTGTCCCTGCGCAGTTAGGGTATGACTTTGGGTCAGGAAACCAAAAAACCATAAAAAAATACACGATATCAATTCCCAACAGGGTTGGTGGCGATGCAACCCCACATAGCTGGGAGTTACAGGGTTCAAATGATCAGCTAAACTGGTCGACTCTTGATTCTCGAACAGATGTTCAGTGGGCTGCAATACTGACTACCAAGACCTATGAAATAACTAACGATGTTGCCTATCAATACTACAGGCTCTGGTTTCCTGATGATGAATGGAATGGACCCAATATCGAAGTTGGTGAATTGGAAATGATGGAAGCAAGTGTGTCAACCATCACCATTGTTTCTGACAACGCCGCCCCGGTTATCGGAGACAGTCTTTGCGTTGATATAAACATCGCCGACTCAACAGGCCTTTATTCGGCAGCCTTTGACCTGACATACAATCCGGTTCAACTCCAGTATCAGAATTCGGCTGAGGGCAATTTCTTAAACTCCGACAGCGGTGCCACCTTTTTCGAGGCTTCGCTTTTAAACGGCGATCCTTCCAACGGCGTGCTTGTCATGGGCGTTTCCAGGGTGGCTGACATTGGGGAGATTTCCGGTTCCGGTACCATTGCAACGGCCTGTTTTTCAGTGATCGGCGGAAGCGGCGGCGACATCACCATTGGTATTGACAACGGCTATTTTGAAGGATCGGTACCGGGAACCGGCATTGAGGTGGTTGAAGGGAATGATCCGGTTATACCTGTTGAGATCGGTGTGCCCCAAAACCTCACGGTTACAGACCCTGCCACCCTTGACCGTCTGGATCTGTCCTGGGATGCGGCTTCCGATGCATCCGGATATGAGATCTACCGGTCCGTCAGCTCCGGTGGAACATTTGAACTGCTCGGCACCACAACCGCAACAACCTATCAGGACAATGACTGCATCCTCACCAATGTACCTTACTACTATAAGGTTAAGGCCATCTCTTCCACCGGCACCAGCACCGGAGAATTTTCAAATGAGGCCTCCGGAACTGCAGCAGGACTGGCCGGTGATATCAACACAGACAACAGGGTTGACGGACGGGATCTGACCATTCTTGCCAGGGCGTTTAATACAGATCCGGGCGACACAGACTATAACTGTCTGGCAAACCTGGACCGGACAGGCGCCATAGACGGGGATGATCTTGTGATTTTATCAAGCAATTTCGGGAATCAATTATAAATAAAACCGCATAAACTTAAACACCAGCCAGTGAGTTACTGGCTGGAACAGTGTTCAACTAATCAAAGAAGGAGTTCAAGATGCCAAGAAAGCAAATTTTCTGTTTACTCATTGTTGTATTTTTTTTACTCTTCAGTGGTTTAGCCCAGGCCGGACCGGATAGCTACACTAAGCTTCTGATACATTCGAATGCTACAGAAGGCTCTCAATCATTCACGGATTCGTCAGACAAATCCCATATCATAACAGCCAACGGACAGGTAAGCCACTCGGAAAATGAAAAAGTTTTTGGCACTACCTCCATCTATTTTGACGGTGCTTCCGATTTTCTTGAACTCAGCAACGATGAAGACTGGCATTTTGGAACCCAGGATTTTACCATCGACTTCTGGTACCATCCGTTAAAATATGATGATTTAAACGAAATGCTGTTTGAATTCGGCCATCGTGATGTGTTCCAGATTTATCGCGCCCGTAGCGGTTTGCGGGGCGGTATGATTGAGGCAAGAATTAACGGAACCATTCACACCTCTTCCTATAAACCGGATCATATAGGCACCTGGAAACATTTTGCCTTTGTTCGCTCCGGAAATTCTGCACACCTGTTTGTCAACGGGGAAAAGCTCAACACCTTTACCCTCAGCAACAATGAGAGCATCATGCCCAGTGACCTGAAAATCGGTTTGGATGATAATGGGAACAGTTCCTTTTACGGGTATCTCGACGAATTCCGGGTTTCCAAGGGCATTGCCAGGTGGACAGAAAATTTTGACCCGCCCACACTGCAATATGCCGGTCCTACAATTACCCTGGAACCGGACGTTACAACCCCCGTTATCGGAGACAGCCTGTGCGTAGATGTAAACATTGCCGACTCAACAGGCCTTTATTCGGCCGCCTTTGACCTGACCTATAATCCGGCTGAACTCCAATATCAAAGTTCGGCTGAAGGCAATTTTTTTAATGCTGACAGTGGCGCCACCTTTTTCGAGGCCTCTCTTTTAAATGGTAATCCTTCCAGTGGTGTTCTTGTCATGGGTGTCTCCAGGGTGGCTGATATCGGAGAGATTTCCGGCTCAGGAACTATTGCCACAGCCTGTTTTACAGTCACAGGCGGAAGCGGGTCAGACATCACTATCGGTTTAGACAACGGCTATTTTGAGGGATCTGTACCGGGAACCGGCATTGGGGTGGCTGAAGGTGATGATCCTGTCATACCTGTTGAAATCGGTGCTCCGCAGAACCTGACCGTCACAGACCCTGCCACCCTTGACAGGCTGGATCTATCCTGGGATGCAGCACCTGATGCATCCGGATATGAGATCTACCGTTCAATCAGCTCAGGCGGGACATTTGAACTGCTCGGCACCACAACCGCCACCACGTATCAGGATAATGACTGCATCCTTACCAACGTACCCTATTACTATAAAGTTAAAGCCATCTCCTCCACCGGAACCAGCACAGGAGAATTTTCCAATGAAGCCACAGGTTCTGCTGCAGGAATTGCAGGAGACATCAATAAGGATAACAGGGTTGACGGAAGGGATTTGACCATTCTTGCCAGGGCGTTCAACACCGACCCTGGTGATCCGGATTATAATTGCCAGGCCAACCTGGACCGCACAGGTTCCATTGACGGTGACGATCTTGTGGAATTATCCAGCAATTTCGGTGACCAGTTGTAAGCTTAGGGATTGCGCAAAAAGAACTTCACCGGACCTGTTGACAAAAAACCTTAAACCAATGGGTATTTTGCGAAACAGAACGTGAATCAATTTTTGCGCGGCCCCTCAATTACATAAATCATAGTTAAATATAAGTGAGTTGGTGAAATGATAAAAAGAATTACCATTCTTGTAGTGACGCTGTTCTGTTTCTGGACTTGGAATGTTCAGGCAGAAATAAGTGAATTTAAAATTACTGCCAGTGATGGAGAGGCTTTCGATCTCTTTGGTCAATCCGCTTCGATTGACGGAGATTATGCTATTGTCGGCGCGAATCAAAATGATGTGTCAGGGTCAAATTCCGGGTCTGCTTATATATTCAAACGAAACGGGAATGAGTGGATTGAAGAAACCCGGTTATCCGCTTCTGATGGCAGTGAAGGAGATATGTTTGGCCGTTCAGTGGCCATTGACGGCGAATACGCCGTTATAGGAACATATCCCGGCGTTAGTTCAAAAGGTGCTGCATATATTTTCAAAAAAGAGGGAACCTCATGGACGCAACAGGCAAAGCTGACAGCTGCTGATGGACAAAACGGCGACTTTTTCGGCTACACTGTTGCCATTGACGGCGAGTATGCAGCTGTTTCAGGCCATGGTTATGATGGTGTCGGAAGCAACTCAGGCTCTGTTTACATATTTAAACGGGATGGAACATCCTGGTCTGAACAGGCCAAGTTAACTGCTTCTGATGCTGCTGATTCAGATATTTTTGGCAGGCATATTTCAATTGACGGAGACTCTGTTCTCATTGGCGCGTTTCAAGACGATGACAACGGCAACGCCTCGGGTTCAGCCTACCTGTTCCAAAGGGAGGGGGTCTCATGGACCGAACAGGCAAAACTAACAGCCTCAGACGGCGGTGAACTAGATAATTTTGGGGAAAGAGTTTCTCTCTCCGGTGATTATGCAGCCATCACCGCTATGGGGGATGATGATAAAGGTTCCGGTGCCGGTGCTGTCTATATTTTTAAAAGGGAAAACACCACCTGGACCCAGCAAACGAAGCTAACGGCATCCGACGGTGTTTCAGGAGATTATTTCGGCTATAGCATTTCAATAAACGGGGACCACCTTCTGATCGGCTCCTATAGCGATAACGGCAACGGTGCAAAATCCGGCTCTGTCTACATCTTTGAGCTGGAAGCCGGTGCCTGGAATGAGAAAACAAAATTAGCCGCTTCTGACGGTGCTGAGAACGATTATTTCTCAAATGCGATTTCAATCGGAGGTGATTATGCAATTTTAGGGGCTTTCAGAGATGACGCTCTTGGAGAAGATTCCGGTTCTGCATATCTTTATAAATTCAAAAATACTGCCACGATTACTTTGTCCCCGGATAACACCGTTCCAGTCACTGGAGACAGCCTCTGCGTTGATGTAAATATTGCTGACTCCAACGGCCTTTATTCAGCGGCCTTTGACCTGACCTATAATCCGGATGAACTTGAATATCAAAGTGCGTCCGAAGGCAACTTCCTTAATGCAGACAGCGGAGAAACTTTTTTCAATGCCTCTCTTTTAAATGATGATCCCTCAAACGGCATTCTCGTCATAGGTGTTTCCAGGGTGGCTGACATCGGAGAGATCTCCGGCTCAGGCACCATTGCCACGGCCTGTTTTACCGTGACCGGCGGAAGCGGCGGGGATATCACCATTGGTTTGGACAACGGATATTTTGAAGGGTCGGAACCCGGAACCGGCATTGTGGTGGTTGAAGGGGATGATCCGGTTATTCCTGTTGAAATCGGTGTGCCCCAAAACCTTACGGTTACAGATCCTGCCACCCTTGACCGGCTGGATCTGTCCTGGGATGCGGCTCCCGATGCATCCGGATATGAGATCTACCGCTCAATCAGCGCCGGCGGAACATTTGAACTGCTCGGCACCACAACCGGCACGACCTATCAGGACAATGACTGCATACTCACCAATGTATCCTACTACTATAAGGTTAAGGCCATCTCCTCAACCGGCGGCAGCACCGGAGAATTTTCCAATGAAGCATCCGGATC
>JAKSAX010000261.1 GCA_022361395.1 Desulfobacterales bacterium
CAAGAAAAAGAGGGGGTGTAGTATGAGAAACAAGCCGCCCCCTAAAAAATGCATCCGAGTTGTCAGATCCAAAGCGCCTCAAGTTATTCCGGAACAGTCTCTTGAAAAGATGTTAATGCAATTGATCCTCAATCCAATTGAGTTGAAGACTAAACGAAAAGTCCTTGTTACAACCCCCAATCCGCATGGAATTACCAGTGAAATCCGAGAAGGGCACTTCATCAATCGACACGGTATACCTGAACGAATTGAAGAAGAAAGAATTCATGTGAGAACTCTTTCAGATGGAACTGCCGTTGGTGATAACGGTTTAAATCGCTGTCAAACCTGTAATGCTGTTGTGAGCGTTAGTAGCATAAAGCGTTGCCCCTGTGGGAAGACATGCTGTATTTCAAAGCGTTGCGGGTGTTATGTGAAAAAGCATGACCAATGGTACTGCTCTAAGGCCCATGCCGTGCTTGCAATGATGAAGGTTAATTTAAGATGGATGCCATAAATCCAAAAGCACAAAAGGCTTTAATGATGATGGGTGCAATACAGCATTTGAAAAAAAATGGTCTGCTTAATCCTGTGACTGCCAAAATGGCACTGAGTGACCCTGAATTGATTATACAAAAGCTTGAACATGTAAATAGTGTCTCTGAGATGTTTAAGGGAGCCTTTGAGCATCCAGATAAATCAGTTGATGAGCTGATAAAATGCATGATTACGGAAAATAGTATTCCGGTGGGTTTTAATCCGGTTGATTGTCATGTTTTGATTGCCGGACAAACGGGATGTGGGAAATCAACACTTTTAAAACTCATGTTTTCTCAGATTTTAAAACTGGAATCCTGCGGAGCCCCATTTAAAACATGGCTTTTTGTTAAAGCCCAGGACATGCGGCCTCTTTTACAGATGAATCCCAACATTGTTGTTACAAGTCTTAAGGGGATTAAAATAAATCCCCTTGAACCACCCTTGGGCATCACACCGAAAAACTGGGCAATGATTTTTGTAGATGTTTGGATTCAGGCTTTTAGATTGTATGACGCGAGCAAGGCTTTCTTGATTGAGTGTATTTCAGAATTGTACCAAGTGTTTGCAAAGCATAACCATTTCCCGAGTCTCTTTGATTTGTACGGCTATGTAAAAGGACTAAAGTTCTCTGGGTTTTCCAGGACGGCCAGATATCAGGAAAGTGTTTTAAATCGACTCTCAGGCATGCTTTACGGCTCATTGGGAGAGGTATTTGACTGTTCAAGGGGGCATACAAACCTATTTATACATCGGAATGTCATTTTCGAATTACTTTATCTTCCTATAGAGCAGCAGGTGTTTTTAACAAATTATCTGCTCAGTTATCTTTTTAATTCAAAACTAACCAAAGAAACTCCAGTCAGGCATTTTGTGGGAATAGATGATGCTAACCAGATTTTTGATGCGTCATATGAAAAGCGCCCAGACTTAGGGCTGCCCATAATCCATCATTTACTGACCACGGTGAGAAAAGCAAAAATCAATGTCTTTGCCTTAACCCAAACGCCTCATCAGGTTGGCGCTTCAATTCACAGTAATGCCTTTGCCAAAATTATGTTTTCTTTATCCAATGGCAAAGACATTGAGTTAATGCAGCAGAGTATGGGAATTATGGACCCTCAGCAAAAGGACTATTGTTATTGTGTCCCACCAAGAGAAGCCATTGTTAAGTTTTCTGCGAGATATCAACACCCCTTTATTGCAAGGGTTCCGGAATTCAACACTGATGGTGTAAGTATTAATGACAGGGTCCTTGCAATTAATAATGATAGACTTTTTTCAGGCTTCAAGATTCAAGCTCGTTTTCAGCCAGAATGTGAAATTGAAGTTAAGCAAGAGCCAGAGGACCATATAGTTAATGAACCACCAAATCTCCCTGAAATGAAAGCAGTTGATCCAAATACCCATGATTTTTTGATGGCGGTGAATCTCAATCAGTATAAGAAACCGATCACTGAAATTTATAAACTTGCCAATCTGACGGCTGGCACAGGCTCTCGTCTTGCGAAGAGCTGTGAGAAGGATAATTTGATTAAGGTTATCCGGATTGCATTTGGAAGAGGCCGACCAAGGTATCCTGTTTTATTGCCAAAAGCCTATTCGATTTTGGGAATCAAGGAAAAGAAGTTCTACGGTAAGGGTGCAGGCCAGGAACATGTTTTATATCAGCATTTAATTCAACAGCATTTCTCAGATTTTGAACCTGTGATTGAGTTAAATCGAGAGGGGAAGTTCATGGATGTTGGAGTTGAGACTGATAAACAGCTAATTGCAATTGAAGTTGCTATGACTGCTGCAAACGAAAAACAGAATATCGAAAAGGATATTACAAAGGCCAAGGCTGACAGAGTAATTGTGGCTTGTAAGGATAAAAAGGTATTGGGCGCTGTTGAGAAGATCCTATCCGGGATGGAATTTGAGTTTGTGAACAAGACAAGGGCGTGTTTGATTGGGGATTTGTTGAAAAGAGATCCTGAAAGGGTTTTGAAAGATTGGGGGTAGAGATTGGAGATGGATAGATATTGAGAAAGGCCTACAAAACATTTAAATACTTTGTAAGACGCTCCTTACTATGATGAATATGGGTTTGATTAAGATGAGTTCCAGAGGGCAGATAGTTATACCTTCAGCGATGAGAGGGGATCTGGATAAGGGTGAAGAGTTTATTATTATAAGGGATGACGAGCGATTTGTACTTAAAAAAATAAAGCAAGTTTCAGAGCAAATGAAAGAAGATATGGAATTTGCCAAACGAACAGAAGAAGCCTGGCAGGATATTGAGGCAGGTAATGGTAAACGATATTCTGTGGAGGAGTTCTTTGAACATTTAGAGGATGTCAGCTAATTGTTTTCATCGATCTAATAAATTTATAAAGCAATACAAACGAGCTGATAAGGCAATAAGAACGAAAGTTGTAAAATTACTCAGGAAAATCCTTGCAAATCCAAATATCGGAAAACCAATGAAATATGGAAGAAAAGGGACGAGAGAAGTTTATATGAAACCTTTTAGACTGTCATATGCATATGATCCCGCAAGACGGGAAATTATTCTCTTGGATTTGTACCATAAGAAAAAACAATGAGAAGCGTGTAATGCCAACAAAATCTTCACATACAATTTTTCAAAAACGGCTTTATTCCATAAAAGAACTTGTTGCCCTTATTGGTGTGACTGAGTGGTTTTGGAGAAGTCAGATTTGGGATGGCAGACTACCCTTTATCCAGGTTGGTAAGAAGATGCTTATCGACAGCAGAGATCTTGAAGATTTTATTGAAAAACACAAGATGCAGTATTGATTTTGACTAATGCTCGCGTCTTTGTATATAGTTTTTGTAACCTATCTTGTGCCCGTCAAGGCGGATAGGAGGAAATATGGGCTCTTTATTTTTAAGGGGCAAGACATGGTGGATTAAATATTACCAAAACGGTAAATGCTTTCGACAAAGCAGTGGAAGCACTAAAAAAATGGTCGCAAGAAAATTGTTAGACCGAAAGGAAGGTGAAATTGCACAGGGGAAGCTACCTGGAACTTCATTTGACAAAGTGATTTTTGATGAGTTGGCAGTTAACTTAATCAGAGATTACAAGATCAATCAAAGGAAGTCACTAAGGCGAATAAAAAATGGCATAAACCATCTTAAGACAGCCTTTGAAGGTATGAGTATACCAAGAATAACAACACCTGAGATAAATAAGTATGTGGAGAATAGGATCGATATGGGAGCCGCAAACGCAACCATAAACAGGGAGTTATCAGCATTGAAAAGAATGTTGAATCTTGGGGCTCAACAGACCCCTCCTTTGGTTGACAGGGTTCCCCATATACCGATGCTAAAAGAGAATAATACCAGAAAAGGTTTCTTTGAGCATGAAGAGTATTTAGCACTACAAGATGCTCTTCCAAAATATCTTAAAGGGTTTGTTGCTTTTGCGTATAAGTGTGGCTGGAGGGTTTCTGAAATCAAAAATCTGAAATGGTCAAATGTTGATTTGCATCAGGGGATTGTTCGCCTGGAAAGTGGAGAGACAAAAAACACCGAAGGAAGAACGGTTTACCTTGATGAAGCTTTAAAAGATGTTTTTCAAAATCAGTGGGCGGGTCAAAAAAAAAAAAAAAAAATCAGTCCGTATGTTTTTCCAGGCCGTACAGGGGTTGGGAAAATAAGAGATTTCAGAGTCTCTTGGAATACTGCGTGTAGGGCTGCTGGTATACCTAATCGGATTTTCCATGATTTTAGAAGAACTGCTGTTCGCAACATGGTGCGCTCAGGTATACCTGAACGGGTTGCTATGATGATTTCAGGGCATAAAACGAGGGCTGTATTTGAGCGCTACAATATAGTCAATGATGCAGACTTAATTGAGGCTGCAAGGAAGCAGGAAGCCTACCTGGAAAATTTGCCACGGGCACAATTTGGGCACAATCGGGTAAATTTGTAGAAAAAAAGGCTTTCAACTAAAACGCTGAAAGCCTTTGATATCAATGGTACCGGAGGCGAGACTTGAACTCGCAAGCACATACATGCGGGGGATTTTGAATCCCCTGCGTCTACCAATTCCGCCACTCCGGCATGGGACACTCTTTTTTAATGGATAAGGGGGGATTTGTCAATGAGAATTTCCCGGTAAAAACCGGATTCCGGGAATCGGGTGTTATGACAGGGCCAGGTGGATATCCTCTTCCGAAACAGCGCCGTGCCGCAGAATTGATATGGATGGTCCTGTAACATCAACAATGCTTGAGCCCTGGCCGCCTCTTACCGGGCCTGCATCCAGGATCATATCTGCATCTTCCACAATGGAAGGAGGAAGGTCTGATGCCCTGTTGCAGCCGGGCTGGCCTGACAGGTTGGCTGAGGTGCCTGTGAGGGGGAAATCCACGGCATTGACCAGGGCACGGGCCACGGGATGGCCGGGCAGGCGGATGCCTATTTTACCGCTATTGGCGGTGAGCCGCGGGGAGATATGGCCGGCAGCCTCAAACACCAGGGTGATGCTGCCGGGCCAGAATCGGCGCATCAGGCGCTCTGCAGAGGAAGGAACGGTTTTGACCAGGTCCTTCAGGTCTTTCCTGTCCCGGATTAATACCAGGATGGGATTGTCTCCGGGCCGGTGCTTGAGCCGGAACACTTTTTCAACCGCATCCGGTTTCAGGGCATTGGCAGCAACCCCATAGAGGCATTGGGCCGGAAAGATAACCACACCGTTCCGGGTGAGGATCTTTCCGGCCTTTTGTATGAGGTCCTGATCCGGGCGGCGGGCGTCCACCCGGATCATTTTTTCAGGTTGTTCAATGGGATTAGGCAAAGGACTCTGCCTTTTTAGCAACCTTGGCAGCCATATCCTTTTTAAATGCAGCCAGTTTTTCAGCGACTTCAGGATCACTCGTACCGATGATCTGGGCGGCGGTGATGCCTGCATTATGGGCGCCGGACTTGCCGATTGCCATGGTGGATACAGGGATTCCCGGAGGCATCTGGACAGTGGCAAGTAATGCATCCATTCCCTGGAGTGCTGAGGAATCTATGGGTACGCCAAGCACGGGCAGGGTGGTGTGGGCCGCGATTACCCCTGCAAGGTGGGCGGCATGGCCGGCACCGCAGATCAGCACCTTTATTCCTTTTTCCCTGGCTTCGGTGGCCAGCTTGGCTGCCGCATCAGGCGTCCTGTGGGCGGATGCCACGGTGACATAGTAGGGGATGTCAAATCTCTTAAGCATGATCAGGGCGTTTTCCATGACAGGGAAGTCTGAGTCAGAGCCCATGATGACCCCGACCTGGGGCGGGGTTTCCATCCGTTTCAGGGCTTTGGCGCCGATATCCTTTCTGAGGAAATGGTCCTTGAATGCAATCTTGCCGCAGGCCTCATAGGCGGTGTTGATGGCCTCTTCCACAGTGGCCCCGAGGGAGGTAACCCCCAGGACCCGGCCGCCGGCAGAGACCACCTTGTCTCCTTCCATGGCAGTGCCTGCATGGAAGACAACCGTGTCTTTTACGGCATTGGCCTCATCCAGGCCTGTGATTTCATGTCCGGTTTCATAGGAACCGGGGTAGCCGCCGGATGAGATGACCACGCACATAGCTGCCCTGGGATCTATTTTGGTGGTGTGGTTGTGCAGGGTGCCGTCGCAGCAGGCTTCCATCAGGGGCACCAGATCGTTTTCAAGGCGGGTGAGGATGGGCTGGGTTTCCGGGTCGCCGAGGCGGGTGTTGAATTCCAATACCCGGATTTTATCCTTGTCCACCATGAGGCCTGCGTAAAGTACGCCTTTAAAGGGGGTGCCCTCTTTGGCCATGCCCTCTACCGCCGGGATCATGACCTCTTTCATGGCCTTTGTCCTCAGGAGATGGTCAAGCACCGGGGCCGGGGAATAAGCGCCCATACCGCCTGTGTTGGGGCCTTCGTCATTGTCGAAGATCCGTTTGTGATCCTGGGATTCGGGCAGGGGAAGTACTGTTTTACCGTCGGACAGGCAGATAAATGAGGCCTCTTCACCCTTCAGGCATTCTTCCACCACCACCAGGGCGCCGGCATCGCCAAAGGTATTCTCCTCAAGCATGCCGTCAATGGCCTCTTCAGCCTCTTCAAGCGAGGAACATACAATCACGCCCTTGCCCGCGGCAAGCCCGTCCGCTTTGACCACACAGGGAGCGCCCAGGGCCCGGGCATAGGTTTTTGCCTTGTCTGCATCGGTAAAGGCCTTGCCCCTGGCACAGGCAATGCCGTACTTCTGCATATGGTTTTTGGAGAACACTTTTGAACCTTCAAGTTGTGCTGCGGCTTTTGACGGACCGAAAACGGCAAGGCCTTTTTCTTCGAAAACATCCACAATTCCTGCGACCAAAGGGCCTTCGGGGCCGACAACGGTAAGGTCCACGGCATTCTTTTCTGCAAAGGCCGCCAAAGCGGTGATGTCTTCTGCATTGATGTCAATATTTTCGGCCAGGGTGCTGGTGCCGGCATTGCCCGGGGCGCAGTAAATCTTATCCACCATGGGACTCTGGGAAATTTTCCATACCATGGTATGTTCGCGTCCGCCGCTGCCTACAACGAGGATTTTCATTAAGCTCTCCTTAGGTTAGTACGTTTATTCTCTTCAATCGCCAATTCAATGAGTCTGTCAAGCAGTGCTGAAAAGCTGTAGCCGGCAACTTCAGCCGACTGGGGATAGAGGCTTGTGGCTGTCATTCCCGGAATGGTGTTTGTTTCAAGGACAAAGAGTTCTCCGTCCCTCAGGATCATGTCGGTGCGGGAGTAGCCCTTGAGGAACAGGGCCTTGTGGGCCTTTGCGGCCAGTTCCTGAACCTTCCGGGTCAGGTCTTCATCAATGCGGGCCGGACAGATCTCTTCTGTTTCGCCGGCCACGTACTTTGCCTCATAGTCAAAGAACTCATGATCCTTTCCCGGGATGATCTCTATGACCGGCATGGCCTCCAGTTCCTGGTTGCCCAGGACGCCGCAGGTCAGTTCCACCCCTTTTATATAGCGTTCCAGGATAAGGGTGTCATCGTGGTCAAACCCCTTCTTTATGGCGGCGTCAAGGTCTGCGGCCTCTTTTACGATGGTCATGCCCACGCTGGAGCCGGCACAGGCCGGCTTCACGACAATGGGAAGGCTTAAGGTGTCCACGACATCGGAGATGATAATCTCATCCGTGGTGTCAAAGGCCAGGTAGCCCGGGGTGGGGATTTTCGATCCTTCATAGAGCTGCTTGGCAGTCAGTTTGTTCATGGCTGCGGCAGACCCTAACACCCCTGCTCCCTGGTAGGGGATATCCAGCAGGTCCAGAAGCCCTTGCACTGTTCCGTCCTCGCCAAAGGGGCCGTGGAGGATGATCAGGGCCGCATCAATATCCGGGGCATCCATGACCAGTTTCTGGAGATCGGATTTGGGATCGTACCGGGTGATCTCGTATTTGTCCTTGTCAAGGGCCTCAAATACCTGTTTGCCGCTGTTTAAAGATACTTCTCTCTCCGTTGATACCCCGCCGGATAACAGGGCCAGCCTGATTTTTTTCATTTGAATCTCCTTTGGGCCTAAGGGCTTGATTTATCCCTGGATGATGTTCTGACGTGCCTTTTCAAATTCTTCCCTGGAAATGAGGTTCTTTTCATAAAGGGTGTTGAGTTCCAGCATTTTCCGCTCTGTACGCGCCACTGAACTTTCGATGAGCCGGGCACCGGGGTAGTCTGCACCATCTGACTGGTCCAGCAGCAGGGGATGGTTTTCCTTTGCCTTTATTTTAAAGGATGCAAGTCCTCCCAGAAGCCTGACTTCCACGGCACGGTCCTGGAATTCCGGTGTGCCGAGGACTTCCTGGAGGCTGGAGGAGGTCTCCCGCATCCTGCGGTAGACGATCCAGGCAATGGAAAGGACCAGGATGCCGATGGCCGCCATAATCCACGGCAGGTAGTGGTAGACCCCTTTGAAGAGAACAACGGTAAGGCCTACCCCGGCCAGCAGGAAGACGTGGAGCAGCAGGATAAAATATGCGGTAAATATACTTTTAAACAGTCCTTCTTTATCTTTTTTTCGAATATTCATAGTGCCTTATTTTTCAGATATGTTTTTTTTTGAGAGGGTGTTTATCATATTGCTTCTGTACTGATCCCTGACCAGGGCTGTGCCCGTGCATGTCCCCCGGACTGTATCCAGCTTGGTCAAAAGGTAGTTGAGCTTTTTTTGGAGCGCCGTCTTTTCAGGGGAGCCGTGGTCAAAACCCTCCATGAGGTCCCGGGTGGTGGAGATCTTTTTTTTCAACTCAACCTCAGGGGGGAGAAAACCGGCGTTTTTCAGAATCTTATGGGAGAGGCGCAGTTCATTAGGCACGTTGGCATCTTCAAACTCCAGGGGACGTCCGCTGCCCGGCAGTTTTTCAAAAGCCCCCTGTTTCTGGGCTTTTTTTATTCTTTCCTCGACAATGGCTTCAAACCCCGGAATCATGGTGAGTGTACTGGCTCCTGAACGAAACGGTTGCGGCAAAAGGATGGGCTCTTGTGGTCCTTATCACCGGAGAATCCTCCCTGTTTTAAGGCAATAGATTTTATTAAACTTGGGTGGGTTTTGCAAGCTATTTTCTTGACGGTGCAGGGCAACCCCCTGTAAATCCGGCATGTTTTTTTAAGGTTGTGATTTTAAATACTTATGATACCGGCTGCGGTAACCAATTGAAATCATTAGGCCTGGAAAATTACATGGGGTCATGCTGTTGACACCCTCAGGGCAATACTGTATCAAATAGCATTTTAAATCAAAGAATTTAGGACCCTTGCCCCAATGAAAGATATTATGGTGTTTAATAAAAAAAAGGTCTTTTATCGGGGAGGGCGGGTATTGCAGCGATTATTTGTTTTAGCGGCAATATGCCTGTCTGTGGTATTATCATGGACAGGAGGCCTGTTTGCAGATGCAGGTATTGACCAGCCGCCGGAAAAGGCTGAGTTGCTGGATGCGTTTTTATACTATGCAGATCCGGCCACAACCCACCTGAAAGCGGTTCACAAACCATTTCCTTCGGGACTGGACGCCCACGGGTCCGGACTGGCTGTTCTGGAAGCCCTGATGGCAGGTCCGTCAGCACCCGGGCTGGAGCGCCTTTTTCCTGAAGAGACCCGGGTCAATGCCCTGTTTATCACCACGGCAGGGGATGCTTATATAGATCTCGGCCTGGATCCGGCAGTGCTGGAACCGGGTGATACCATGAC
Source organism: Desulfobacterales bacterium (assembly GCA_022361395.1). GTDB lineage: Bacteria > Desulfobacterota > Desulfobacteria > Desulfobacterales > Desulfobacteraceae > Desulfobacter. Next base: position 9,727 of record JAKSAX010000261.1, read on the forward strand.
CGAGTATTTAAGGGTGTATTCACTGGTTAACAGCCTCATGGTGAACATACCTGAGGTCAAACAGGTGAAAATACTGGTAAACGGTTCAGATGGGGCGGGGCTCGGCAGCCATCTTCGCCTGGACGGATTTTTCAAAACCAATATGTTGATAGTAAAATAATAAAGATGAGCAAACAAAAAAATATATCCAAAATAAGAAATATCGGTATCATGGCCCATATTGATGCGGGCAAAACCACGGTCACCGAACGGATCCTTTACTATACGGGAAAATCCCATAAAATCGGTGAAGTCCATGACGGCGAAGCCACCATGGACTGGATGCAGGATGAACAGGACCGGGGGATAACCATCACCTCTGCCGTGACCTCCTGCCAGTGGAAGGGGGCCATGATCCAGATCATCGATACCCCGGGTCATGTGGATTTTACCGTTGAAGTGGAAAGGGCCCTGAGGGTTCTGGACGGTGCCATCGGTGTTTTCTGCGCCGTGGGCGGGGTGGAACCCCAGTCTGAGACGGTCTGGCGCCAGGCTGACCGGTATGAAGTCCCCAGAATGGCCTTTATCAACAAGATGGACAGAACCGGTGCAGATTTTTTTGCGGCTGTGGACTCTATCCGTGAGAAGCTGGCGGCAAACCCGGTGATGCTTCAGGTTCCCATCGGCGCGGAAGATCAATTCAGAGGGGTTATCGACCTGGTAAGCATGCAGCAGATCTTCTGGGATGATGAGTCCATGGGGGCCGAATACACGGCAAAAGAGATTGAATCCGAATATGAGGATCTGGCCCTGGAGTACAGGGACAAGCTGCTTGAGGCTGTTTCCGAGACCGATGACGAGATCATGGAAAAGTATCTCGGGGAAGAGGAGATAAGTGTTGCGGAGTTAAAGGCAGCCATCCGCAGGGCCACCATCAACAGGGACATGGTCCCGGTGCTCTGCGGCAGTGCATTAAAGAACAAAGGGGTCCAGCCCCTGCTGGATGCCATTGATTTTTACCTGCCCAGCCCAAAGGATATTCCACCGGTCCAGGGTATCCATCCTGAGTCCGAAGAGGTAATTGATTTCCGTCCGGAGAAGAACGGCCCCCTGGCGGCCCTGATTTTCAAGGTTTCCATGATTGAAGGCCGTAAACTTTCCTTTGCAAGGATTTATTCCGGCCGCATTGAGGCTGGAAAAGACGTGTTTAACCCGGCCCTCAAGCGGAAGGAAAAGCTGTCCAGGATCCTGAAGATGCACGCCAACAAGCGGGAGCGTCTCAACGAGGCCTCTGCCGGTGACATCATCGGTATTGTGGGCCTGAAGGATTCGGGCACCGGGGAAACCCTCTGCAACCAGGATGCCCCTGTTTTCCTTGAGAAAATGGAATATGAAGATCCCGTGATTTCCATTGCCATCGAGCCCAAGACCCATGCGGACCAGGAAAAACTGGACACGGTGCTTGAGAAGTTTATGATCGAGGATCCCACCCTGAAGATGAGGAAGGATGAGGAGACCGGCCAGACCATTCTCTCGGGCATGGGAGAACTCCACCTGGAGATCATTATTTCCAGGATGGTCAAGGAGTTCAATACCAATGTGAATGTGGGTAAACCCCAGGTTGTCTACCGTGAAATCGTTACGGCGCCTGCAAGGGGGCAGGCAGTGTTTGAACGGGACATCCAGGGGAAATCCCACTATGCCGATGTCACGGTTGAACTCAACCCCCTGGAACGGGGCAAGGGGGTGACGTTCAGGTCCCTGGTCTCGGATGAGCAGATCCCGCCCCAGTATGTACCGGCCATTGAAACCGGTATCCGGGAGAGCCTGGAAGGGGGGTATCTCAAGGGCTATCCCCTGGTTGATGTGGAAATTGTCCTGGCCTCAGGCGGCACTGAAGAGGGCCGGGGCTCTGAACTTGGGTTTTCCGTCTGCGCGGCCATGGCCTGTAAGGAGGCGCTGAAATCTGCTGCCATGGCATTGCTTGAGCCCATTATGGATGTAGAGGTTTTTGTCCCGGATGCCAATATGGGAGATGCCATTGCCGATCTCAATTCAAGGGGCGGAAAGGTGGAGTCCATCAATCCCAAGGGAAATATTCAGATTGTCAAGGCAGTGGTTCCCCTGGCAAGGATGTTCGGCTATTCCACGGCGCTCCGGTCCGCCACCCAGGGACGGGGAACGTTTACCATGCAGTTCAAGAGTTTTGACAGGGTATAGCGCAGGGTAACAAATGATAAAAAAAAGCCCGGCACAGCTAAGCTGTGCCGGGCTTTTATAATTCAGACTTTTTGTTATCTTTTTCTTTGCCTGGCCTTGTCCCGCAGTTTCTCAAGGCGTTCCCGGGCCTCTTCTTTTACTTTGGGGTCTTCCAGGGTGTCAACGGCCCGGTTGAGATGGCGGAAGGCATTTTTATAATCCCTGATTTCCGTATAGTAAATCCCCAGGTAATAATGGGACATGGGGGCGTTCTGTTCCTGGGACAGGATATTGGCCAGGTGGTAATTTGCCCTGGCATATTCGCCTTTTTTATTCCGCTCCAGTACTTTATTCAGGTTGGTCCGGGCTGCCGAAAGGTTGCCGGATTCGAGTTGGGCAACGGCCGTGTAATAGGTGGCCAGGTCTCCCACAACCTTATCCTGGGTGATGCCTTCCAGCACTGACAGGGCTGTGTCATGGGCGCCGTTATTGATATGAAGCCTGCCGAGTTCAAGGAGAATCATGGGGTTGAAGATCTCTTTTGCAAGGGCCTTCTGGAGGTGGGCAATGCCCTGGCCGGTTCTGTGGGTCCGGCCGTAGAGCAGGCCCATACCATAGTTTAGCGCCGGGTTGTCAGGGTCCTGGCCCAGCTTCTGCTCCACTTTGGCCGCGTAAACTTCCGGATCACCGTAAAGTCCGATAACCCGGTATTTCACCATCTGGTAGTCAAAGTTTTCCGGTGGGGCCGGTTTGTCTGCCGGCGGGGTATAATCTGCCAGGATACCGGCGAGGTGGGCTATGCGGTTGCCGGTGCCGGGGTGGGTTTTAAAATAATCAGGTATCCCTTCAATACCCTGGTAATCTGTTTCACGGATTTTATTCAGGCCTGAAAGCAGGCCTTCGGGGTTGTACCCTGTTTTATCAAGAAAAAGCACGGCCTTCTGGTCTGCTTCGGTTTCATTCTCCCGGGTGAAGGCCAGCATGGTGGACTGGCCTGCCGCAACAGAGCCAATGCTGAGGGCGGACGCCGCCTCCCCGCCGACGGCAGACCCCAGCAGGACCCCGGCCAGCATACCTGCCAGGCTTCCCACAGCCACCATTTTGGACCGGTCAATGGACTGGGAGACATGACGGCTGGCGGCATGGGCCACTTCATGGGCCATGACACCGGCAAATTCATCCATGGTTTCAAGGGTGGCAATGAGCCCCCGGTGGATGAAAATATTGGCCGCAGGGCTTGCAAATGCATTAAAGGAGTCGTCGTTGATCAGGTTAAAGTCAAAGTGAAACGGCTGGGGGGGCAGGACGGCAACAATATGGTTGCCCACAACATTAATCATGTGCCTGGCCACGGGATCGTGGAGAACCACTCCCTGGTCCCGGACCATCTGCATGAATTCCTTTCCGAGTTTTTCTTCATCCGGTATGGAGATGGCAGCGGCATTGGAGGTGATCAGAAATACCAGTGACAGGCAGACGGCGGTGACACGCTTTAGGAAGTTCATGGATTTACGGACGTATTTTGCTTTCTCCCTTCAGGGAATTAAAGATTTACAAACTCAGTATGCTCCATGGCAATTTCAATACGGAAGCTGTAGTTGCCAATTTTCAGGGAAAGCCGCCTGTTTTCCGCGTAATAGGCGTCAATGACCAGGGTTATGGCCGAGTTCAGGGTCAGGGCTTTGGGCTGGCCGATAACCGCATTCAGGTCAAACTGCTCTTCCACATCCTTGATCAGCTGCCCCATGAGCTGGTTGGTCAGTTCTCCGATGGTATCTGCCACTTCAGGGGCGGCAATGGAGGTGGCCAGCTCATCTTCAGGCATCCCCATGGTGAGCATATATTTTTTGTAGACCTCAAAGGCCGCCTCTGCGCTGAAGTTCATGATGACAAGACCGATATAATCCCCGTCAAACTGTACAAAACAGGTGAGATCCGGTTTCATGGACACCTTTGGGATCTTCTGGATAGTGGAGGAATAGCTCACCTCCTGCCCCGTACTGGTCTCGAGTGTCTTTTGCGCCGTGGTCAGGAAAATCTTTGAGATCTCATCAATAGATATAACATTGGACGTTCCCATTTGCTCTCCTTATATTGCCAAAATGAAAGGTATCTGTTGGAATCTGCCAGTGCATTTCCAAAGAAACACAGGCGTGCCTGTCAGTGAAATGCACTCTGAATTATCAATAATATCCGGGCAAATGTCAAACTATTATCATCTCTCTCCACGTTTATAGGGTGCGCCCAGCATGGCAGGGGCATTTAATTTTTTGGGATCCCTAAGGCTGATGATCAGCAGGATCAGCAGGGTGGAAATGTAAGGCAGCATGGACAGGAAGTTGGGAGAGATGCCCAGGGGCTGCATCAGGTACTGCACAACAAAGATACCGCCGAACACAAAGGATGCCCAGATGGCCCGGCCCGGGTTCCACAGGGCAAAAATGGTCAGGGCAATGGCAATCCAGCCCCTGCCGGCAGTCATGCCTTCCACCCAGGATTTTGAATAGGATATGGAGAGATGGGCACCGGCAAGGGCGGAAAAACTGCCGCCGATGATCACGGACCAGTATCTGAGAAGGTAGACATTTACCCCCTGGGTCTCTGTGGCTTTCGGGTTCTCGCCCGTAGACCTGACCTGGATGCCCAGCCGGGTCCGTTCCAGAAAGAACCAGGCAACAAGGGCCAGGGCAACGGCCATATAGAAAAACGGGCTCTGGTTAAACAGGGCCTGGCCTATATAGGGGATATCCGAGAGATAGGGGATCGCAATATTTTCCATTTTTATGGACAGGGGCCTTCCCACATAGGGTTTGCCCATCATTCCGGACAGGCCCAGACCCAGCATGGTCAGGGCAAGGCCTGATACGACCTGGTTGGCCTGGAGGGATATGGAGGCAAAGGCATGGATGACGGAGATGGCCATTCCCGCACCTATGGCTGCCAGAACCCCCAGCCAGGGCTGTCCCGTGGTCATGGTTACGATAAAGGCCACGACAGCGCCCACTGCCATGACCCCTTCAACACCGAGGTTCAGGATACCGGAGCGTTCGCAGAGTATCTCTCCGGTGGTTGCCAGCAGCAGGGGGGTGCCTGCCACCATGGTTCTCTGAATCGTTGATATGATGATGTCTTCCATTTGTATATATCCTATTTGCTTCCGAGCCGGATGTGTATTTTATGGTGTAAAAAATAATCGCCCATGATTAAAAATATCAGAAGGATGCCGTTTACAATCTCCACGGTGGCGGCCGGAAGACCTAATGAAATCTGGATGGCGTCTCCGCCCACAATGATTCCGGCAAAGACAAGGCCCGAGAGAATTGCGTACAGGGGATCGAGCTTGGCCAGCCAGGCCGCGATGATGGCTGTGAACCCGTATCCGGATGAAACCGAGGCCGGATATCCGAGATAGTGATGAATGCCTGCCACCTCTCCCACACCGGCGAATCCGGCAAGTCCCCCTGAAATGGCCATGAGGATGAGACTGGTTTTTAAAAAATCTATACCTGCGTATTTTCCTGCATCCGGGTTTTCCCCCACCACCCGTGCCTCATAACCGAAACGGGTTTTATAGATGACCACACAGAGCACCACAGCGCAGACAATTGCCAGGATCAGGGTGGCATAGTGGATTCTGGATCCCGGGATGATACCTAGGATCACGGATTCGGGCAAGTTGTCCGTGCCCGGAAAACCGAACCGTGTCTTTCCCTTCCAGGGGCCCACGATGAGCATTGTCAGGATCTCGGCGCAGATATAGTTGAGCATCAGGGTGGTGATAACCTCATTGATGGAGTATTTGATTTTCAGTATGGCCGGGATGATTCCCCACAATGCGCCCCCCAGGAATCCTGCTGCAAATACCATTGGAACGATGACATAGGAGGGCAGGGCCTCTC
>JAKSAX010000198.1 GCA_022361395.1 Desulfobacterales bacterium
CTGTACCGGGTGCGGGAGCCGTTTGCACCACAGGAAGAAGGGGAGCATCCAGCGGACCTGGGCATTGCTTGTTTCGGCAGCCCTGCTGTTCATCCCGGCCAATCTCTATCCGGCCATGACGGTTCACCAACTGGGGCAGAAGGGAATTTCATCCACCATCATGGGCGGGGTGATTCACCTGATCCAGGACGGCACACTGGGGCTTGCCATGATTATTTTTTTCGCAAGCATCATGGTGCCGGCGTTAAAGCTGATCATTTTGTCCTGTTTGCTGGTTTCAGTTCAGAAAGGCCTGGCCTGGCGGCCCCGGGACAGGACCCTGCTGTTCAGGGTCACCGAGGTTATCGGTGCCTGGTCCATGGTGGATATCTATGTGGTGGCCGTTCTGGTCGGGCTGGTAAACCTGGGTGTGCTGGCAACGATCCGGTCGGAAATCGGTATGAGTTTTTTCGGGGCCGTGGTTGTGCTTACCATGCTGGCGGCAATGAGTTTTGACTCCAGGCTGATCTGGGATAATGCAGAAAGGAAAAGATGACAGAAGAAATTGACAGCGGCATGCCTCCTGAACCGGCCGTCAAAGGCCGGTCCTCTGTATCCGTGGTCTGGCTTATTCCCCTTGTGACCCTGATAATCGGGGGATGGCTGATCGTTAAAACCCTGTCGGAACAGGGGCCCAAGATTGAGGTCTCCTTTAAGACCGCTGAGGGGATAGAGGCAGGAAAGACAAAGGTCAAGTACAAGGATATTGAAATCGGCCTTGTGGATTCCGTGGGGTTTTCCCGGGATTTTTCCCATGTGGTCCTCAAGGTGTCCATGAACAAGGGCACGGAACAGTTTCTCGGCCGGGGGGCCAGGTTCTGGGTGGTCAGGCCCACACTGAGCCTGCGCGGGGCATCAGGGTTGAGCACCCTTATATCCGGCTCCCACATTGAGATAGAGCCGGGCAAGGGGGAACCCCAACTCCGGTTTGAAGGGCTGGACAATCCCCCTGTGGTCAAGGCGGATGTGGCCGGAACCAAATTCATGCTGGTGACCAGTAAACTGAACTCCATTGACAGGGGATCCCCCATCTACTTCCAGGGCATACTGGCAGGCGAGGTCCTGGGGTGGGAGCTGGGCAACGACAGGAAAAGCATATTTATCCACTCCTTTGTCAAGGCCCCCTATGACAACCTGGTGAGAAGCAATACCCGGTTCTGGAATATCAGCGGGGTGGACCTGTCCATGGGATCAGACGGGGTGACCCTGCGCACCGAATCCCTGGCAACCCTCTTATACGGGGGAATTGCCTTTGAAACCCCCGAGAGTTTCAAGGAGGTCCGGGAGGATCTTAAACCGGATATCAGCGGACTGGCCTTTACCCTTTATGATAATTACCAGGATATCCAGGCCGCAGCCTATATCAAGAAAATCACCTGTGTCATGTTTTTCGACAGCTCTGTCAGAGGGCTCAAGAAGGAGGCCCCGGTTGAGTTTCAGGGGATCAAGGTGGGCAGGGTAAAAGAGCTGCGCCTGATCTATGACAGGGAGGGGCAGACCTTTAAGATCCCCGTTCTGGTGGAGATCGAACCGGAGCGGTTTTTGTCCGACGCGGATATGGCGGAGATTTCCCCCCTGTCAGCCCTGGAGGGGCTTATTGAGGACGGGTTGAGGGCAAGGCTCCAGACCGGGAGCCTGCTGACCGGGCAATTGTTCATAGAGCTTGACATGCATCCGGGCGAACCCCTGAAACTTGCGGGAAAGAACCTGCCCTATCCGGAACTGCCCACGATACCGGCCAGCCTGACCCAGATGACCGGTTCAATAAAGAATATCCTGGCAAAACTTGAGCGCTTCAACCTTGATGAAATCGGGTCGGAACTCATAAACACCCTGGACGGCGCCGGCCGGGTGGTTAACAGGGCGGACAGTGTCCTGGAGAAGGCGGACCTTGAGTTTGCCATGGAAGATTTCGGCCGGTCCCTGGCCCTGTTGAGGCAGATCCTGACACAGGTGGACCAGCGGGTGGAACCCGTGGCGGCAAACCTTGAAAATGCAATCGGCGCCGGACATCAGGCCATGGAAAAGATTCAGAATACCCTGGCACTTATGGACCAGGCCCTGAATCCCAATGCACCGCTCCAATACCATTTTATTGAACTGACATCGGAGCTGTCGGAAATGGCAAGGTCGATCCGGATCCTCGTGGATATGCTGGAGCGAAACCCCAATTCCGTTATATTCGGCAAAACCCCGCCCCCTGACGAAACAAAACAGCCATGAGGAGGATACCAATGTCCAGACTGCTGATCCAGGCGATGCGTTTAAACTGTTCTAGGGATCGCGCAAAAATAACTTCACCTAATCTGTTTATAAAAACCCTTAAAACGTTGGGTATTTTGCAAACAGAATGTGAACTAATTCTTACGCGATCCCTTAAAATACTGATACCGGCAGTGGTCGTGCTGTCCGGATGCCTCGGCACCCATCCTGTCACCCCCACCCGGTACTACCTGTTGAACCCGGTTGAATATGACAGCCCCCTGGTCCCCGCCGGTAGTGTCGCCCCCTTATCCGTGGAGATCGCCGCCCTTCATCTTCCCCAGTACCTGGAAAAGCCCCAAATCGTCACCCGGACCAGCCGGAACCGCCTGGTTATGGACGAATACCGGCAATGGGGCGGGAATCTCCGGAAGAATATGATGCGGGTATTGTCCCAGAACCTGTCCCGGCTCCTGGATACCGCCCATGTGGCCATGGTACCGTTCAGGCCGCCTGTGCCCTCTGATTTTCGTATTGAGGCCGAGGTCATGCGCTTTGAAGCAGATGAAAAGGGCAGGCCGTGGCTGACGGTCCACTGGCGGCTCTCCAGGGGGGCTGACGGCCGGACCCTGGCAACAGAGGTCACCGTGTTAAAAGGGCCGGATCCCGGGGAGTCTTACTCCATGGAGGAGATTGTTTCCGGGATGGAGTGGTTGTGGGGGGAGTTTGCCGCAATACTGGGCCGTGAAATCCTTGCCCGGGGAAATGCCCGTTGATGGAGAAGATCCGTCATAGGGCTTCTTTTTCCCCTTGCAGCCTGTTGTGCGCTTTTTTTGTTCTCTTCAGCCTCACCGCCGGGTTGCCTCCTTCCCCGCTTATGGCGGCCCCCCAGGCAAAAGAGGCGCTGACAGGGGTGCA
>JAKSAX010000408.1 GCA_022361395.1 Desulfobacterales bacterium
CAGAAAAAAGGATGCCGCCGACACCCTGGCCGCCATCACCGGTGCTTTTTTGCTGAAATCAATGTGTGCCTGAATATCATCCCTGAATCTTTGTTTTTCGTGTTTGGACAGGGCCGCATATGGCCTGTTTTTTAAATGGGCTTTTTTCAAGCGTTTCATAACAGAAAGAGTCATCTTTTTCCTCTGGTGCCTGGCTTTTTCGTCAAATACCTCAAAATACTCCTTGACGCTTCGCATACCCGGAGGTGTCAGATCATAGGATCCGTTGTCCAGGAGGATATTCTCCACCTGAACATCCAGCAGGGCGGAAAGATGACAGGGTATCCCGGTTTTATCCGAAACTTCCAGGGGCTTGAAGTAGTCCACCAGAAGGGCGGGGCGGCCGAGTTTTTTTACCGGGAAGAATGCTGTATCCCTGTCGACCGGAATTTTTTTATGACCAAAGGGGTAAAGCGCAGAGGTAAAAGTCGGAATGATGATGTTGGCACCATCAACGGAGATCTCGGTGCCGTAACTGTCGGTGATGGAGGGTTTAACGGAGATGAAATCCTCATCAAGGCAGGCCGGGATTAATAGATCCGGGGTGGCATGCTGCTTGGTCAAGGACTTCCCCATCTGTTGTTCAAGGGCCTCAATTCTGGCCTTATTCCGGTTTGTCAGGCTCACCGACAGGGGAATCCCGCTGTCGGCCATCTGCCGGACCAGGGATTCCCTGCCTTTGGGTATTTTTGTCAGCAGGCTGAATCTGGATGGAAAGTCAAGGTTTTCCAGTAAACTGACAAGGGTTGATTTGCCATCTTCCCAGTCCAAGGGATCAGAGCCCCCGTATAAGGCCAGGTCAGTATTGTCGTGATGTTTGAGGGCTTTGATCATTTTTACTGCCGCCCCATAGGTGAAGTGTGCCCTGACCCTGGGCAATGCCCATTCATTGCACCGCCTGCAATAGTTGGAGCAGCCTGTGGTCAGCTGGAGGGTGACGGCCTGTTTGAAAACCTGGTCTTTTTGCCAGGGCTCAAGGTTTAAGCGGTTATCCCAGGTTGAATACTCATGATAGGATGGGGTTTTCACCCTGACCATATTCCTGAGACGTATTTGGATCCGGTCATGGATCTGGGGCAGGTCATTTATCGTTCCGGATAATGAGGGGCTCAAGCACTTGTATGCGGTCTGAATCTGGCGCAGGTGTTTTTCATCTGTTTCGGATAACGGCTGATCCCGGGCAGTATCAAGAATAGCTCTGTATTCAGACGAGAGTGCAGCTTCATTATCGGTATAGAAGGCTGCCAAAAACCTGTTTTTCAGGGTTTCCATCCGGACTTCCGGAGTTGGAATGACCCGGGGGGATTCAGGGGAATGGGACATTTACGACCTTACTTGCAAACGGGTGATAAAAATACAAAGGGGGCTTTTGAACAAAAGCCCCCTTTGGGTATTACGCAGAATCCGGGATTAAATCAGTTTAACCGCGAACCTCTTCTTTAACAGTTGTTGCCAGCTTGAACAGGATGGTCAGTACCAGGAAGCCAGTGGCCCAAACCGCCAGGGCGATGACCCCCTCCTGTACTGTGGGGGCGTATTCCGTCACATGGTGCAGGGGGGAGGGAACAAAACCGCCGGCAATCATGCCCAGTGCCTTGTCGATCCACGCGCCGAAGAAGATCATAGCGCAGGTTACGGGCAGCAGGGTTTTGTTGGTTCTGAACTTGGGAATCACCAGGAAGACGGCGCCGGTACCCATAAGGATAAAGGCGGACCACATCCAGGGAACCATCATGTCGTATCCGTGGTATCCGAAGAACAGATACTTCAGATGGGTTGCATGCCCGGGGATGCCGGAGTAGGCAACCACAAACACTTCACAGAAAAAGAAGAAGATGTTCGCGATGACCGCGTAGCAGACGATTTTTGACAAGGTCTGCATAGCGTCCCAGCCCGGATCAAATTTGGTGAATTTTTTGATGATGTAGCAGAGGATAATCAGGAACGCAGGACCTGCCGCAAAGGCAGAGGCCAGGAACCTGGGGGCCAGAATTGCTGTCAGCCAGAAACCACGTCCGGGCAGACCGCAGTACAGGAATGCGGTTACGGTGTGGATACCGATGGCAAACGGGATGGAGACGTAGACCAGGGGTTTTACCCACCAGTCCGGTTCCACCTGGTTTCTTTCCGCTTCCAGTACCTTCCATCCCACAACGATGTTCAGGAACAGGTAGCCGTTCAGAACAAGCATGTCATAGAAGAGCATGGATTTGGGAGATGGGTACAGGAGTACGTTCAGCATACGGGTGGGCTGGCCTAAGTCAACCACGATGAACAGCAGGCACATGATCAGGGAGGCCACTGCCAGGAATTCACCCAGGATAGTGATCCTGTGGAACCTCTCGTAGTCATGCAGGTAATAGGGGATGACCACCATCACGCCTCCGGCGGCAACACCGACCAGGAAGGTGAAGTTGGCAATGTAAAATCCCCAGGTAACGTCCCGGCTCATGCCGGTGATCATCAGACCGTTCATGAACTGGTCGATGTAGGCAAGTGTCCCTGCGCCGATGACGGCGAGCAGACACAAGATCCATATCCAATAGTTTTTACTTCCTTTTATTGCTATCTCAAGCATACTCGCCTCTCTTAAACGATGTAGTAAACGCTGGGTTCAGTGCCATAGGACTGCTTGCGCCGGATGGTGTAATTCTCGGCGAGCAGCTGACGGATATCGGATTCCGGATCTTGAAGATCTCCGACCACGATGGCGCCTTCACTTGCCTCTTCGCAATGAGGGCGTTCGCCTTTGGCCAGCCGTTCCGCGCAGAGGTTGCACTTTTCAACAACACCCTTGGACCGGGTGGGGAAAGCAGGATCGGTTTCCGCGATAAAGGGGCGGGGATCCCGATAGTTGAAAGAGCGTGCGCCAAAGGGGCAGGCTGCCATGCAGAACCTGCAGCCGATGCAGCGGTGATAGTCCATGAGAACGATACCGTCTTCACGTTTGGACGTCGCCTGGGTGGGACATGCCTGGGTACAGGGCGCGTTTTTGCAGTGGTTGCACAGCACCGGAATGGGCAGGTCATGGTATTTTTCGGCCAGGAATTCGTCTTCCTTGTACGGGAAGGCATAGTCGAATTTCTCGGGCCAGATCCATTTGATCTCCTGCTTGTGATTCACGGGCCTGGTGTTGGGATATTTTTCCTCGTCCACCTCGTTGTGGAAATCCGGTACGTTATGGGCGCTGTGGCATGCCTCCCGGATGGCATCGGAGACCTCTTCGGTCATCTTGGTCAGGTCGATCACCATGCCCCAGCGGTGGGCTGTGGCCGCCTCTTCATTTTTGGCTTTTACTGGCTGGGCCGAACCGCCGGATGCCGCATAGTTCATTGCCGGAGCAGCACCCAACCCGATGGCAGCAATACCCGCTACTTTGAGAAAGCTTCTTCTGCTCTTTTCCATCATTCAATCTCCTTGGGGTTTGTGTGGCATTCCCAGCAATAGGGTTTTACCGATGCATAGTCGTGGCAGGAATCACAGAATTTGGCCTTGTCTTCATGGCAGCCCAGGCAGGAGTTTTCACCTGTGGACAGGCTCATGTTGAAGGTGTGGCCGTTGGCGCCGGTGTAGGTCCGGTTGGCGTCCCTGACCACGGAATCCCGCCATTCGTCCAGAAGGGACATATGGTTGGCCCGCATGTCGTACTTGTCCAGAACACACTTCTTGGTTTCGGCGGATTTGCCGACCAGTTCCGGTTTGGGCGCAG
>JAKSAX010000236.1 GCA_022361395.1 Desulfobacterales bacterium
AGGTGGTAATACGCTGCCGGTGACTGACCCGGTTGAGCGGTGCTGCTTTCAAGTCACTCTTTGTGAACAGGGTTGAAAAGGCGGCAGGCGTGGTGTGGCGGCGGTCAAAGGTCACCACCAGCCGTGTGTTGTGGGTATCCAGGGAGGTTCCTGCCACACCCTCAAGCCGGCCAACCTCAGCCACCATGGCATTGGGCCAGGCCTGGTTGTTCTCCAGTTTGAAGATGGCGTCGTCCAGATAGCGGGTTTTCATATAGGAAACCGCCCCGGGCACACTCAGGGAGGCCATACCCAGAAGAATCACGCAGGAGACGACAGCCGTGAGGCTGCCAAAGGACATCCCCCGTTTTCGGACCCCCAAAACCTTTTCCCTTTTTTCCCTGTACTTCTCAGGATCCCAGGCCATATCCCCCCCTATTTCTTAAATTCGCAGAGCCAGCCGTTTGCATTGATTTCAGACATGGGAATCAAGAGGTTGCCCCCTTCAACTGTCCGGTCCAGCGGGGCCGGGTTGCACCCCCCTTTAACCTCGTTGATCCGGTCCGTGGCAAAACGCATCCCGCAATTTGTGCAGACCATGACATTGCCTTCCTGGATATAGCCCTTGCCCGAGCGATAGCAGACATCACAGGCATCCACAGCCGCCCGGATAATCCCGTCATGGCTTTTTACCACAAAAAACTCCACCATAATCCCTTTGTCCGACCTGGCCTTATAATAGTGGGCCTTGCCATCGGATATATCTTTCACCGGAAGGTAAATTATCCCGTTTTCAGGCTTTACCTCTGTAAACTTACCCCCGCCAAACCAGGCCTGGGCCGGGACAGCCAGAAAAATGCCTGCGGCCAGAAGAACAATTGCGTTCACGAATCTAAATTTCATTTTGGATTTTCCTTTTTATCTGTGAGGGCTAAATATCCTTGGCAGTACCGGATGGTGAAGCAGCCGGCAAACCACAGCCGCCCTGGCCGCCGCCCGGACAGGAGGCGGAAGCAGCCGGGCCGGAACCGCCGCAGCCATAGCCCGGGCTCCTGCGCAGGGACTGCATATAGGCAAAGGTCTGTTTCTCATCCTCTAAGGATTCCACCGAATCCAGGGTGGCGGGATAACCAAGGCCGGTAATTGCAGCCTGGATCTCTTCAGTGGTCAGGGGATCCTTAAAATCCACCGCCACCAGTTTTCTGAACAGATTCGCCCCCATACCTGAAAATCCTTCCAGGGGGCCGAGTACTGAATTTATTTTTGAGTAACAGGCGCCGCAGGTCATATTCTCCACCTGGAAAACAGCCCGGTGGGTGACATCTGAAGAGGAACCGGATGTCCCGCCGCTGTTTTGGGCTGTTACCACGGCAGTTGCCAGCAACAGGAAAACACCAGCCAGAAAAAGCATTTTTTTCATTTTTATCTCCTTGACCAATGGTTATAGCAAATGCCACAAAGTCTTCAATTCCCGTGCCAAAAAAGAACCGCACACAAAAAAACAAGATAAGATATTGAATATCAATAGAATTCATCTGAAAGAAATACTATTGATGTTCAGGAAGGCGTGATCAGGAAAAAGGGATTATAGATTATTCCACAATGGGTGTAGAATATTCTACAACCCGTACTTTTCCAGGCGGTAAAGCAGCACATGTCTCGGGATTTTCAGGAGACGGGCAGCCTCGGAACGGTTCTGGCCGGCTTTTTCCAGGGCCTTGACCACATAGGCTTTTTCCACGGCTTCCAGAGAGATACCCTGGTCCGGTATCACAGGGTCAAGTGCTGAGGCAGACACTTCCTGGCCGGGAAGGTTCAGGTCCCCGGCCCGGATCAGCGGTGCGGATCTCAGGATAATGCAGCGTTCAACTATATTCTGCATTTCCCGGATATTGCCCGGCCAGCTGTACTTGCTCAGGGCTTTAACGGCATTGCCGGAAAAGGAGACGTCTGCCGGGGCATCAAATTTCTTCAGGAAATGGGTGACCAGGGCCGGGATGTCCTCTTTGCGCTCCCTCAGGGGAGGGATAAACAGGGGGATGACCGAAAGCCTGTAAAACAGGTCTTCCCTGAACTCCCCTTTGGCGATGCGGTCCTGGAGATCCAGGTTGGTGGCGGCAATGATCCTGATATCCACGTTCCTTGGCTGCTCTGCCCCCACCGGCTGGATCTGCCGCTCCTGGATAGCCCTCAAAAGCTTGACCTGGACATCCACGGCAAGTTCCCCGATTTCATCAAGAAACAGGCTGCCCCCGCCGGCTGCCAGAAAAAAGCCCTTCCGGTCTTTTACCGCCCCTGTGAAAGCGCCTTTCACATGGCCGAACAACTCGGATTCTATCAAGGTTGCCGGAATGGCCGCACAGTTCACCGCCACCATGGGGCCTTTATTTCTTGGGGAGTTCTGGTGGATCAGCCTTGCCAGAACCTCTTTCCCTGTGCCGGACTCCCCTGAGATCAACACGGTGGCCTCTGAATTCGCAGCCCTGGAAGCCGTTTCCAGCAGCTCCTTCATGGCAGAACTTGCGGAGACAATGCCCCGGGTGCCGGTGAGGCGGTCCACCTCATGGGAGAGCATCCTGGTCCTGGACCGGAGCCCCCGCAGCTCAAGGGCCTTTTCACAGGAGAGTATCAGGGTATCCCGGTCAAAGGGCTTGGTAATAAAATTAAAGGCGCCTTTATGCATGGCCCGGACCGCCATTTCAATGGAGCCGAATGCAGTCATGATAATTACCGGGGTATCCGGAGAAGATTTTTTGATCCTTTCCATGAGGTCCAGACCGTTGATATCCCCGAGCTTTACATCCGACACCACCAGATCCGGGGTATGGGAGTGAAAAAAATCCAGCCCCTGGTTTCCGGAATCCGCCGCAATGACACGGAACCCGTGTGAACTCAGGTTGTACTCGGTTACCCTGCGGAGGCTGTCGTCATCATCAATGAGTAAAATGGTCTGGTTCATGTTTAATTTTCCCTCTCTCTGCCCGGCAGGCTGACGGTAAACCTGGCACCGCCCAGGCCGGAACGGGCCACGGATATCTCTCCGCCAAGGCGCAGGATAATCTTCCGGGTGATGGACAGTCCCAGGCCGGTGCCCCCGTCCTTAAAGGTTACAAAGGATTTGAATATTTCATCATAATTCCCCGGGTCAATACCCGGGCCGTTATCTTCCACATGGATTAAGCAATTGCCGGAGCCCTGTTCCTGCTTAATTGAGATCTGCCCTTTTAACGGCACCGCATCAACAGCATTCAAAATCAAGTTCATCAGCACCTGGGTCACGGCTGCCGATGGCACCGGGGTATCCCCCGCTTCTCCGCTGTCCCGGGTGAGTTCAACGGATTTTTCCCTGATCTTCGGAGCCATCACCTGAAGGACCTGGTCCGTGACCTGGTCCAGCGGCAGCATCTCATCGCTCTCCTTTGCCTGCTGACCCCGGCAATAGGCCAGTACCTCTTCCACGGAGTTGTTCAGCCTTGAAATCTCCGACCGCATGATCTCAACAAATTCATATTTGGGATGGTCCCTGTCAACTTCATCTGCCAGAATTTCCGCTGCCCCCTTGATCGAGGCCAGGGGATTTTTGATCTCATGGGCCAGGGATGCGGACACATGCCCCAGAAGGGAGAGTTTACCTGCCTGGCCCAGTTCCTTTTCAGCCTGGACCAGCCGGGCTGCCTGGTCATGGAGACGCTGGTAAGAGGCGGCCAATTGTTCGGAAAGGGTCTGGTATTTCTCCCTCAACCGGTTTTCCCGGCTGGATATCATGCCGATAACCAGGCCGGCGGCCAGGTAGAACAGGATTTCAGACAACTCTGAATAATAGGCTTCGGGCCCCTGGTACCAGAAGGTAAGCAGGTGGGGAACAAAGGAGAGGCAGGACAATATTGCCATGAGCAATCCCCCCCTGATCCCGTAAATAATTGCCCCGATGGCAATGGGGAAATAGGAAAGCCTCCGGAAGCTGTCATGATAGAGGATCAGGTGGCCCGGGGTCAGGTAATGGAGAAGGCCGATGGCCCCGACCATAAGCAGGAGGAAAATAAACAGGATTTTTTTTATTCCGGGTGTCATGGCTGTTTCCTAACTGGGTTAGCCCTGAAAAGGCTTTTCTTTTTCAATATATACTCAATCTTAAGGAATAAGTCCAAAAAAAGCGGAAGACCATAGGCCTCGCCTGATGCGGCTTTATTAATCCGGAGCGTCCGGTTCAGGCATACATTTTGATTGAAAAAATCAGATTTTTATGCCTACATGGTGGTAGCTTTTCGGTATTTTATTTCACAAAATTATTTGGAATTGGGATGTTTTATCCGGACTTTCCCGGTGCTTTGACCGTGGCCGGTTATAGATGAAGAAGAATTAAAAATCCCGGCCGGAAGCAGGTATGCACCATAAGGTTTAAAAACAGTACTGGCGGCCAACCGCCTGATCTGGTACTCATAAACCTGCCCATGGAAAGACTGGATATAATCAAAAATGCAAGGCAAGTTAAAATAATGAAAACCGATACCATATCCGGCACCTGCGTGCTTCTGGTTGAAGATGACAGCATTAATCAACAGATCATCGCAGAGCTGCTTAAAAGTGCCGGAATAATTGTAAGCCTGGCTGATAACGGCTCTGAGGCGGTCACGGCTGTAAATAATAGTGATCCGGGATTTGACGGCGTGCTCATGGATGTCCAAATGCCTGAAATGGACGGTTATGAAGCCACACGGATCATAAGGAAGCGCCCGGAGAATGCGGAACTGCCCATTATTGCAATGACAGCCAATGCAACGGCAGAAGACCGTCAAAAATGTATTGATGCTGGCATGAATGACCATATTTCAAAACCTGTTGAACCGGGGCTGTTGTTTGAAGCCCTTGCAAAGTGGCTGCCCGGGCAGAACATGCAGCCTCAGGATGATCCCGGAAATCAGGGCGGACAGATACTTCCGGACCGCCTTGACGGTATTGATATGGAGACCGGACTGAGGCGCACAGGCGGCAAACCCGCCTTTTACGCCCAAATGCTGGCGGACTTTTCCGTTGACCACGGGGATGACTTTGAATTGATCATGGCGGCCCTGGACAGGCTCGACCTTGATTTGACAACACGGCTTGCACATAATTTAAAAGGGGTCTCCGGAGGAATAGGGGCAATGTCACTTCACGAAGCAGCCCGGCGCCTCGAATCCCACCTGAAAGGGGAACAGGCAGATGAGCTGGAATCCTTACTGGATGCTGTGCGGAAAGAGCTCCGGCTGGTAACGGAGAGTCTGAAGCAAAACCTGAAAATACGCTGTGAAAAACCAGGGACAGGACAGGCTGACGATTCAGGAATAGAGTCATTGATCAACGGCATCCGGACAATGGCGGAGGAGATGAATCCGGGTGCGGAAGATAAGGCCGGAGACCTGTATAGAATTATCAGCCGGACAGATTCAAAAGCCTCCGGCCGGCTCAAAGCCCTTGCCGGGAACCTGGTCAGCCAAACCAAAGAGTTTGAATTTGAAGCGGCAATCGCCACTCTGGATGAGATAAGCGCCGCTTTATTGAAATAGGATATGCATGCACCCTTGCTTGCGAAG
>JAKSAX010000360.1 GCA_022361395.1 Desulfobacterales bacterium
TCCGTCAAACCCAGTAACCTCAACGCAGTTGCCGGCAACCTCTTTAATCACAGCCCCCATATATCCGAGGGTCTGACAGGTCAGTGTCAGGTCTTCGCTTTTCAGGGCATTGTGAATTTCAGATTTACCTTTGGCAAGGGCTGCACAAATCATCATCCTGTGGGAAATGCTTTTAGACCCTGGAATCCGGACTGTTTGATCTGATATGGATTTTGGTTGCAGCTGTTTCATAATGTTCTCCTTGACCCGGGTTTTCATGAAAATCGAAAGCGTTCCGGGCCATTTTTAAAATTATCAAACGGTTGTAGTGAATCTCAGCTTTTCAGAACCGTTTGTCTCATAAGTTCAGTATCCGGTTCCATACCGGTCCATAGTTTAAATTGGGCGGCTGCCTGGGCTATAAACATGGAAAGGCCGTCAACAGTGGCGCAGTTTTTCGATCTGGCTGTTTTAAGCAGGCGGGTCTCCACGGGCGTGTACACCACATCCATAACCACCATGCCTTTTTCGATTGCCTGTTCCGGAAATGAAAGCGTCTCAGTATCAGGCTCCATTCCAAGGCTTGTGGTGTTAATGATTACATCGGCTTTAATTTCACCGGCCTTTTCCACAGGCATAAAGATACCTTCAACCCGGTCTGCCAATTCTACCCCTTTAGCAGGTGTGCGGTTTACAATAATAATTTGGCCGCCTTCCAAGGCAATGCCGTGGGCAACCGCCCTGGCAGCCCCCCCGGCTCCGACAATGCAGATCTTCTTTCCGTTGATCCCGAATTTCCGCAGAGGGGCGACGGCAGCGTCACAATCCGTATTGTACCCCATAAGCCTGCCATGCTTATTGACCACGGTATTTACCGCCCCTATCTCTTCTGCACCGGGATCGATCCAGTCCAGGTGTTCTCTTATGACCTCCTTAAAAGGGATGGTCACGGAGGCTCCCCGTATATTAAAGGTGCGGATCGCTGATACTGCATCTCTGATATTGTCAGGCGCAAATGCCAGATAGGCTGCATCAATCCCCTTGTCTTTAAATGCGGCATTGTGGACCACCGGGCTTTTTGAATGGGATACCGGATTTCCAAGTACACAGTAAAGGGCGGTTGCAGCAGTTATCATGACTCGGGCTCCTCTTTGACAAATACGGGATAAGAGCCCAGAATTTTCAGAGAGAGGGTATGCGCCCTGATTTCATCAATGGTTTGCGCAACGATCTCATCTTTAATATGGCCTTCTATATCCATGAAAAAGTAGTAGCTCCAGTTCTGGTGGCGGGTGGGCCTGGACTCAAGCTTGAGCATATTCAGACTGTTGTGGTCGATGGGAGCCAGTGCCTTGAACAATGCACCCGGGGTATGCGAGGTGGCAAACATGATGGATGTTTTATCGTTGCCTGTTTTTTCGGGGCTCTCTTTTCCGATAACAAGAAACCGGGTCACGTTTCCGCTTAAGTCTTCGATCTTGGATTCAACCGGCAGAAGTTCATAAATATGGGCTGCCTTCTGGCTGGCAATGGCAGCGACGCGTTGATCCTGAGAGGCCATCAGCGCAGCTTTGGAAGTGGAAGTGGTTTCCAGGACATCAACATGGGGAAATTTTTTCTTTAACCACCCTTTGCACTGGGCAATGGCCTGGGGATGGGAATAGATGGTTTTCACGTCTCCGGGTTCTCCGGTAATTGACAGCAGGGCATGGGACACCGGTTCATAATGTTCTGCGCAGATGTTCAGATCAAAGTCACTGAACAGGTCAAGGGTATGGTTAACGGCCCCTTCTATGGAGTTTTCAACCGGAACCACGCCAAAGTGGCTCTGGGCCCGCTCTACATCCCGGAATATATCGAAAAGGTTGGGCTGCTCCACGAAATTGCCTGAATGTTTAAAGTGGTTTAAGGCGGCAATATGAGTGTAACTTGCCTTGGGACCGAGATAGGCAATGGTTTTGGGTTTCTGAATTTCCCGGGTGGCTGTTATGATTACATTGAAAATATAACGGATCAGTTCTTTATCTGCCGGGCCCTGGTTAATCCTGGACAAATTTTCAATCACCATCCGTTCCCTTTGCCTGTCAAGAACCTGGCTGCCCTTCTGTTTTTTTACAGCCCCCACCTGCTCGCCGATGCGGAGGCGCTGGTTGATCAATTCCAGAATTCTGGCATCAATCCTGTCAATTTCTTCCCTTAATGGGGCCAATGGGTTTTTCTGACCGTTGTCATCCATGTATATGCCTCATTTTTCCTTGTGTCTAAAAAAGTCCAAAACTAAAAAACCGCCTCAGGCGATGCCTGCTGCGGTTGATTTTGTTTTTTGGGGGACGGGTTGGAAACTAAAATTCACCACAGGCAGGCAGAACCCTTAAAAAAGGGCCTAAAAAAATAAAAGTAGCTGTCCTGAGCAAAGTTCATTAGTCGTCCTGGTATTTAATTGTTTAAAAACCCTTGAAATCTATACGGGTGATTTGGATATGTCAAGGGGTATGACGTATTTCGTTATTTTTTTCAAATGTCCTGTAAATCAGAGACTTAGGGATCGCGCAAGAATTAGTTCACATTAGGTGAAGTTATTTTTGCGCGACTCCTTATCAAATTACTCTCCTGCCTTAACTATAAAGGACTGGATCCGGTTGCCGTCCATGTCCTTTACCGTAATTACCCAGGTATTTATCCGGATGGATTCTCCGGGCTTTGGTATACGCTCAATCTGCTCAAGAAAAAAGCCTGAAAAGGTGTCGTAGTTTGTGGATTCAGGTATGGCAATGCCCTCTAGCTCCTTGTTCAGGTCATCTATATCGACTTTCCCCGCCACCAGCCATTTTTTCCCCTTAAGTCTGACGATATCAGGGGTATTGCGATCGGTTTCATCCACAATTTCACCGAATATCTCCTCAACCACATCCTCCAAGGTAACAATACCGGACACACCGCCGTGTTCGTCTACGATCACGGCCATATGACTTTTTTTGGTTTTAAATTCCTGAAGCAAGGAATCAAGTTTCTTGGACTCGGGGATAAAATATGGTTTTTTCATGATTGCTTTGAAATCAAGCAGTGCTGTGTCTTCCCCACGAACCACCTGCTGTTGGAATTTGGCAAAAAGATCCTTTACGTGGAGGATACCTATGATATTATCGATACTGTCTTCAATCACGGGAATTCGTGAGAATCCTGTTTTGAGAATATCCTGGATATCCAGTCCTACGGATACGTCAACCACAAACATATCTGCCCGCGGGGTCATGACTTCAGAGCATGAGGTGTCGTCAAATTCAAAAATATTAGTGATGTACTCCCTCTCTTCTTCTTTTATCTCTCCCTCCCCTTCTACCACTTCAACCATTGTCATTAGCTCGTCTTCTGTCACGGTTTCCTGTGCATTGTCAATGGTCCCGTGGAGTTTGGGGATAAAGTTCAGAATAAAGATGAGGGGCCATAAAATTTTGGAAAGCCAGTACAATGGGTAGATCACTCCTCTGGAAACCAGAACGTTGTTATGGTTGGCAAAAGATTTGGGAAAGATCTCTCCAAAGACAAGGATGAGCAGGGTCATCACACCGGTGGCAATACCCACGGCATTGGATTCAAAATATGAAATAGCCAGTGAGGTGGCCAGCGCAGAAGCACCGATATTAACCAGGTTGTTTCCGATTAGTATAGTGGTGAGCAAAGAGTGTGAATCCTCTTTCATCTGCATAATCAAGAGGCCGGTTCTGGAACCGTCTTTTGATATGTGAAGCGCCTTGACCTTTGAAATTGAAAAAAGA
>JAKSAX010000578.1 GCA_022361395.1 Desulfobacterales bacterium
ATCCAGATGGACCCCCGCTTTACATTCTGGATTTTCAGCAGTGCATTTAGAAATTTCTTTTGCAGTGCATCCGGGTCCAGCTCTTTAAACAACTCATAATCCATCCTCCGGAGCGCCTCTTTACTATCAGTCATGAAATAAAACCCTATCAGTTAAATTTAACTACCAGCTATTAAATAAAATCAAAAATCGGAAAATCAAGTATCGACATTTCAACACAACGCCAATATATATAATAAATTCAAATATATCAAACTATATCTTTATTCTGGCACAAAAAATGTATTTATCCATTGATGATTAAGAATAAATCCCCTGAGGAGGATAACGACATGGAACAACGGATAAAAATCAGCGACTTAGACACAGCCCGGCTCACCTGTCCCGAGTGCAGGCAGATCAAGATCCTGCAATTATCCGAATATAAGCTTATCAAACGCCATACCCGGGTGAAGTATTCCTGCCGTTGCGGCCACACCTACCTGTCGGTGCTTGAAAAAAAGGCGGGCAAGGAAAAGGATACCCACCTGGCCGGCACCTTTTCCTCCAACGGGGATATCCGGTGCGCAGGCAAAATGGTGGTAAAAAAACTCAACTCATCCGGCGTCACCCTGAGGACCAACCTTGAGCAGAAGCTTCTCCCCGGCAATGACCTGCGTGTGGAGTTTGTCCTGGATGATGCAAAGCAGTCCGTTGTAAAGAAAAAGGTCCGCGTCCTGGCCAGAAGCGGCCGTTACCTGACAGCCGAATTTCTCTCAAAGGAGCATTTTGATAACCTGGGTCCGTATCTTTTCTTCAACAAATTATATGTATAGGGATCGCGTAAGAATCAGTTCACATCAGGTGAAGTTGTTTTTGCTCGGTCCCATAGCAGAGGAGTATAAACCATGAACACCATAGGTTATTTAAGCGCAGGCATGGTTATTTATATTTTGATAACC
Source organism: Desulfobacterales bacterium (assembly GCA_022361395.1). Taxonomy (GTDB): domain Bacteria; phylum Desulfobacterota; class Desulfobacteria; order Desulfobacterales; family Desulfobacteraceae; genus Desulfobacter. The sequence goes on from JAKSAX010000578.1 coordinate 942, forward strand.
ATGGTAACCTACATGAGAAAATAGGGATCCACATCAATACCGATGGATACTGACTTCACCCGGCTGATCCCGGGATCCGCGGCCATGGCAGAGACCATTTTATTGATGCAGCCGGCAGAGAGGCTTTTAATAAGGATCTGCCAGCGGAACCTTCCGGAAATCTTCTGGATGGCCGCTTCAATGGGTCCCAGGATCTGGACCTCATGATCTTGGGGGATCAGGCGGCTCAGTACCTCGGCAATGTTTTGGGCATGGGCAGCTGTTTTATGCTCATCCTTACCTGAAATTTTTAATTGAATCATCCGCGTAAAGGGCGGGTACATCAATGCCTTCCTAAAAGGGGCTTCGTGATTGAAAAATTCCATATAATCCTGACGGCGGGAGGCCTCGATAGTGAAATGGTCGGGATTATAGGTCTGCATAATCACCCTGCCTGGTTCCCTGCCCCTGCCCGCCCTTCCCGCCACCTGCGCCAGCAGCTGAAAGGTCCGCTCGCTGGCCCGGAAATCCGGCAGGCTCAGTGAGAGATCCGCACAGATCACCCCCACCAGGGTAATGGAGGGGAAATCATGGCCTTTGGCCAGCATCTGGGTGCCCACGATAATATCCACGGTCCGGTTGCGGATCTGTTTGAGAAGGCGCAGGGCGCTTCCCTTTTTAGCGGTTGAATCCTGGTCCATCCGGGCCAGGCGGGCATCCGGAAAAAGGGTTTTCAGCATGGCTTCGATCTTTTCAGTGCCAAATCCGAAATTCTTCAGCTTTCCTGTTTTGCACTCGGGACACCGGGCGCTGCCCTCCAGTGTATGGCCGCAGAGGTGGCATTTATAAAAATCCCCGCCCTTGTGATAGGTCATGGTCACATCGCAATGGGAACAATGGAGGGTCTTCCCGCAGGATTGGCAGGCCGGGAATGTGGCAAAGCCTCTCCGGTTCAGGAAAATCAATGCCTGGTTTCCCTTTTCCAGACAGGCCCGGATCTCACGGCCAAGCTCAGGGGTGATGATCCGGTCCGTGCCCCAGGTCTCCTTATACTTTTTCATGTCCACCAGGGTGATCTCAGGCAGGGGGTTGTTGTTGACCCGTTTTTTGAGTTCAAGCTGGGAAAACCTCTTGGCGCAGACATTTTGATAGGACTGGACAGAAGGGGTGGCAGATCCCAGGATCACGGGGCAATCGTGCATCTTCCCCCTGACCACGGCCAGGTCCCTGGCATTATACCGCAGCCCGGACTCCTGTTTGTAGGAGGTGTCGTGCTCCTCATCCACAATGATAACCCCGATATCCTTTATGGGCGCAAACACGGCAGACCTGGCCCCGATAACGATATTCACCTTTTCCAGGGAGATCCTCCGCCACTGGTCAAGGCGCTCGCCATTGGTCAGCATGGAGTGGATCACTGCAATCTTTTCACCGAACCTGGCCCGGAACCTGCGCTCGGTCTGCGAGATCAATGCGATCTCCGGCACAAGCACAATGGCGCCGCGCCCCTTGGCCACAGCATCGGCCACCAGGCGCATGTAAACTTCGGTCTTGCCTGAACCGGTCACGCCGGTGAGCAGGTAGGGAATAAAGCCCTTGTCCCCGTTCTCCTGCACCCGGGCCACAAGGGCGGCCTGTTCATCGGTGAGCTGCGGCGGGGTGTCCGGCTCCACCGGATCGCCCAATGGGTCCCGGAAGACCCGGCGCTGCACAACAGTCAGGTATCCGGCCTCTTCCAGGGGCTGGATCAGCTTAGGTGCCGTCGGGACGTGGGCTTTCAGGCCGGTCAGGGAAATTTCACCGGCCTCCCGGACCATGGAAAGAATCTGAAGCCTCTTTTTGGACATCCGGATCTGCTTATTGGGCAGTTCCTTGGCAGGTGATATAAACTTCTCCAGTTTTACGCCTGCCCTCTCCTTTTTCAGCACGGCAGAGACCGCTATCCGGTTGTTTTTTTCCATCCGCCGGACAAGGGCGGCTGTGGCGGTTCCGGATTTTACAATTGATTTCAGGGTGCAGCCGTTCTTCTGATCCCGGTGGTTGTTCAGGCGGTTGACCAGTTCAGCCTCTTCCGGCGGCAGCGTTCCCTTGGCAAGGGCCTTCTGCCCTTCCTCGGTCACAAAGACACAGGAGACATCCTGGCGCTCCAGCCCGGTGGGCAGGGCGGTCTTTATGGTCTCACCCAGGGGGTGGATATAATACTCCGCCACCCAGCGGAAAAACCGGATATCTGTCTCCGGAAACAGGGGGTGGTCATCGAGAAGGGAGATCACTTTTTTGGCCTTATAGGGACCGCAGCTCTCCTGCTCCCCCAGGATATACCCGGTGACCCGCCGCCTGCCAAAGGGCACCAGCACCCGCATGCCCGGACAGGCATCTGCCCGGAGTTCCCCGGGAATTTTATACACAAAAGTCTGATTCAGCGGCAGGGTGACGCTGACATCTATGTAATCGGATGAAATCATGGGCCCTATTGTGCATAAAACAACGGGGATTATCAACAGCTGACTAATTTTCTTGACTAAAACACCCATCTCTAATAATCTTGGCGGGATATACTTCGCAAGACTTTTATACGAAACAAGGAGGCATTATGGCTGTATATGTAGAGGACCATCCTCTTATTAAACATAAACTCGGACTTATGAGGCAAAAAGATATCAGCACCAAAGACTTCAGGGAACTCTCCTCGGAAGTGGCCAGGCTGCTGACCTACGAAGCAACCAAAAACCTTGCCATGGAAAAAAAGGTTATCGAAGGCTGGGCCGGTAAGGTTGAAGTCGAAAAAATAAAAGGCAAAAAGATCACCATCGTACCCATCCTGAGGGCGGGCCTGGGCATGATGGACGGTGTCATCGACCTGATCCCCTCTGCCAAGGTGTCCGTGGTCGGCTTTTACAGGGACGAGGAAACCCTGAAGCCGGTCCAGTACTACTTCAAAACCGCCAGTGCCCTTGAAGAGAGAACCGCACTGATCCTGGATCCCATGCTGGCCACAGGCGGCACCCTCATCGCCACCATCGACCTGCTCAAGGAAGCCGGCTGTAAAAAAATCAAGGGCCTGTTCCTGGTTGCGGCACCCGAAGGGATTGCCAAGGTAGAGGAAAAACATCCTGATGTGGATATCTATACTGCCAGCGTGGACGAATGTCTCAATGAAGTCGGATACATCCTTCCGGGACTCGGGGATGCAGGCGACAAAATATTCGGGACAAAATAATATCAACCGCAGGGTGCCGCTGACAGATCGGGGGTGCCCACAAGTTTAAAAGGAAAACAATCAAGATGTCGCAGAACACCTCAACATCAACTGAGTACAACTTCAGGGTAAAAGACTGCTTTCTGGGTGCCCAGATGCTATTTGTGGCCTTTGGCGCACTGGTCCTGGTTCCCCTGCTCACAGGGCTGAATCCCAACGTGGCCCTGTTCACCGCAGGCCTGGGAACCATCGTTTTTCAGGTTGTCACCAAAGGTAAGGTGCCGGTATTTTTAGCCTCCTCCTTTGCCTTTATCGCCCCCATTATTTACGGGGTCAAGACCTGGGGCATCCCGGGCACCATGTGCGGACTGGCAGCAGCCGGTGTGGTCTATATCCTCCTGAGTTTTCTCGTCCGGTGGCAGGGAAGCGACATCATCAAACGGGTACTTCCCCCCGTGGTAACCGGTCCTGTGATCATGGTTATCGGACTCATTCTGGCACCGGTGGCCGTTCACATGACCATGGGTAAAACCGGTGACGGCGCCGTTGTCCTCTTTCCCCAGGCCAAGGCCATGACCGTGGGACTCTGCGCCCTGGCAACCACCATCCTGGTCTCCATTCTGGGCAAGGGCCTGCTGAAACTCATCCCCATCCTCTGCGGCATTGCAGTGGGATATGTCCTGGCCCTGTTCTTCGGATTTGTTGATTTTTCCCCGGTTGCCAACGCCCCCTGGTTTGCCGTGCCTGATTTTGTCATGCCGGAGTGGAACCTGGAGGCCATTTTTTACGTGGTCCCCATAGCCATTGCACCGGCCATTGAGCATTTCGGCGATGTGGTAGCCATCGGCGGGGTTACCGGCAAAGACTACCTAAAGGAACCCGGTGTCCAGAACACCATGCTGGGTGACGGCCTTGCCACCTCCCTGGCCTCTTTCCTCGGCGGCCCCCCGAACACCACCTACTCGGAAGTGACCGGTGCCGTTGCACTGACCAGGATGTTCAACCCGGCCATCATGACCTGGGCGGCCATCGCAGCCATGCTCCTGGCCTTTGTCGGGAAACTGGGCGCCCTGCTCCAGACCATCCCCGTTCCGGTTATGGGCGGCATCATGCTGCTGCTCTTCGGCGCCATCATGGTTGTCGGTTTGAATACACTGGTTAAATCCGGCGACGATCTCATGGAAGCCCGGAACCTGAGTATTGTTGCACTGATCCTTATTTTCGGCATCGGCGGCATGAGTTTTTCCGCAGGCCAGTTCCAGCTCCAGGGCATCGGCCTTGCCGGTATTCTCGGTGTTGCACTCAACCTGATCCTGCCAAGAAGCAGGGAATAATCCCCCGGAACCTGAACACCGGCCTGTCCGTCAGGCCCTGAAAAATAAAAAAATCCCCGGAAAGCCGCCTCTGGTTTCCCGGGGATTTTCAGGTTTTGCACCAGTGTCAGGAAAATGTCCCCGTCACCCATTCAATCCAATGAACCCCGCCAATTAAATGAATAAAATTCATACCCATTCAACTTTATACTTGACAGTCCCAAATCCCATCTTTATAGTTGAGCTTTTTTAAAAAATAGTGAATGTTTTTTAATTTATAATTCACTTTTTCAAAAATAATTACTGAAAAGCAACGTTTTTCAATAAACGGCCTGACGTTAACTTAACCATGGGCGGCAGTCCCCTGTTTCCTGCTGCCGCCCCTAACCCAAAAGAGGTCCTCCATGGAATCATTAAAAAAGCTTTACCGAATCGGACTAGGCCCTTCCAGCAGCCATACCATGGCTCCCAGCCGGGCAGCCCTGGCCTTTTTAAACCAGTTCCCCGGCGCAGCCCGCTACAGGGTCACCCTTTTTTCAAGCCTGGCAGCCACCGGTAAGGGGCATCTCACGGATAAAGCCATAGAGGATGCTGTGCTCCCCAACCCCCTTGAGATTATCTGGAAAGAGGAAGAGTCACTGGCCCTGCACCCCAACGGCATGCGGTTCGAAGCCCTTGACAAGGCAGGCACCCCAGTGGGCACCAGAGAGGTATACAGTATAGGCGGCGGCGCCCTTATGAGCAAAGACGGCCAGGCAACACCGGACCACATCTACCCCCTGACCACAATGGACGGACTTCTCGACTATTTTCAATCCTCCGGACAATCCTTCTGGGAGTATGTGGCCGGTTATGACTCCCCTGATATCTGGGAGTACCTGGAAGAGGTCTGGGAGGCCATGACTGACTCCCTGAAACGCGGACTGGACAGCAGCGGACAGCTGCCCGGAAGCCTGGGCCTGGCCCGGAAGGCAGCCGCCCTTCATACCCGGGCCAGGATGCTTAAATCAGATGTTCGCAACGACGGCCTTGTTGCCGCTTATGCCTATGCCGTGGCCGAGGAAAACGCAGACAAGGGCATCATCGTCACAGCCCCCACCTGCGGTGCCTGCGGGGTGCTTCCCGCGGTATTGTATCACCTCTCCCTTACCCTGAAGCCACGCAGGACAGCAATTTTAAAAGCACTGGCAACAGCCGGGCTTGTGGGAAACCTTGTCAAATTCAACGCCAGCATCTCCGGTGCCGAAGTCGGCTGCCAGGGAGAGGTCGGCACGGCCTGTGCCATGGCGGCGGCCGCAGCCACCCAGTTGCTGGGAGGATCTGTACGCCAGATCGAATATGCCGCTGAGATGGCCCTGGAACATCATCTGGGACTCACCTGCGATCCCGTGGACGGCCTGGTCCAGATTCCCTGCATAGAGAGAAACGCCCATGCCGCCACCAGGGCCCTCAGCTGCAGCCATTTTGCCCTGCTTTCGGACGGGGTGCATAAGATCAGCTTTGACCAGGTCACTTCGGTGATGAAAGAAACCGGCCAGGCCCTGCCCTCACTCTACCGGGAAACCGCTGCCGGCGGCCTGGCCAAGGCATACAGGGAAGACAGCCCGCAGCCATGATCCTCCGGCAGGAGGCGGAAAGGTTCAGGATGCCTCAAGATATTATTTTCTGAAAAGGCTTGATGTAAATCAATTTCTTTTCCTGAAATCCGGTGTAAATTCCATCTATCATCAACCGAAATTTTAAGGAGAATTTCATGCACAACGGATGTTCAGGCCATCATGTATCAGGCAAGGAGATTGTGGACAAGATTCGAATGATGGGATTTAATACAGCCCCCATGGTTGAACCGGTTCAGATTCACTGCAGCAATTGCCGGGCCGATTTCCAGATGGAGTTTATGGAATCAAAATGCCCGGACTGCAACATGGTATACGGGGTAACCCCGTGCAGCGCACATAATCCCGATGCCATCAAACCCGCAGGTGTTGACTACTAGGATGAAGACCCTGGCGGACATAGAAAAACGGATGGCTGAGCTTGACGCCCTTATCAGGGATGCCAAAGGCAGGGTTCCGGCCCATTCTCCAAAGCCCGGGATCATGATGGAGCTTCTGGATTATGAGGATGAGTACGAGGACCTCATGGCCCGGCGGGCAGATATGATGAAGAAGCGGGAAACAGGACATTGATATGACTGCAGCCGGTCCTGATACCCCGCTCTCCCTGGAGACCTATGATTTCTCCGCGGAAAAGGCTGAAATCCTCGGGGTCAGGCTGTTCAAAAACGGATTCAGCCTCGACTTCTTCAACCGGGAGATATTCTTATCCCCCGGGGATATCCGGCCCCTGGACAACCTCGATCTTACCCCGGCCATCCGCGATGTCCTGGCCGCCTATTTGATCCATTGTCCCCGGCAACTGCCCCAGGTCCCCCCCAGGCCCATTACCTTCAGGGAATTTTCAGGGGCAGCCCCCCTGTTTTCAAGTTTCACCATGAATACAGCCAAAACCATTGAGCGCCACTTTTCAGGAAAGACCACTGCCCTGACGGAACGGGTGCGGGACCTGGGGGCGATTATCCACGGACGCAAGGCCGTGACGCCCTGCTTCCATGACCTGAGCGTGGAGTTCACCCCGCTGCCCAGGATTTCCATCACCCTCAACTTCAACGACCGGGACGATATCATGCCGGCTGCCGCCTCTTTTCTTTACCCGGACACGGCAATCCACTTCCTGAACCTTAAACACCTCATGACCATTGCCACCTGGCTTACCGGCTACCTGATTCAGAAATAAAATCACCATCCTCTTGCCCCCCTTCATAGTGCGGGTACACGGGAAAAAAGTCCCATCTTTCTCCCTTATCCTGCCCCGAAACAATATCCTGCCATGCCCGACTAATTTTTTTTCCTGCCGATTCTTGACTTCCCGGCAATTTTTTACAATACATCCCCTCTTTACAAGAATAATCTCCTGTCAGATTATTATGAACCTTAAAGGACAAGACATGAAAAAATCCGAAAATAAAGTTCTCCGCTCAAAAGACCTGTTACCGGTTATCGCACTGGGAGCAGCCGTGCTGTTCTGGGGATCTTCCTTTGTTGCCACACGGGTGGCGGTCAGCGCGATTCATCCCCAGGGGGTGATGCTGTGCAGGATGCTTATCGCCTGCCTGGTAATGCTCCCCTTTGCAAAAAAGCTTATGCCCCGGACCTGGGATCCGGGGGACTTGAAGCTCCTGGTTCCCATGGTCCTGCTTCAACCCTGCCTCTACTACCTGCTGGAGTCCAATGCCCTGAAACTGACCACCTCATCCCAGGCAGGGGTTATATCCGCCTCAGTGCCTGTTCTTGTCGGGCTGGGTGCCTGGCTGTTCCTGTCGGAACGGATCTCAGTCAAAACCGTTGTGGGGCTGGCAATTTCAGTGGCAGGCGTGATCATCCTTACCCTCGGGGGCAGGGATGCCGCCCCGGGGGACAACCCCTTATTGGGCAACAGCCTTGAATTCGGCGCCATGATCTGTGCCGCTGGGGGGATGCTGATACTCAAGATACTGATCCGGAAGTATAATCCCTGGTTTCTCACGGGACTACAATTCCTGGCAGGCGCGGTGTTCTTCTCACCGGGTATCCGCCATATCACGGCATCCCCGGAGCTGTTTTTACAGGCAGACGTTCTCCTTTCCGTCATATTCCTCGGGGTATTTGCCTCAGTCGCGGCCTTTGGGCTCTACAACTGGGCCATGAGCCAGGTTCCGGCAAGCAAAGCCGCAATATTCATCAACCTGGTGCCGGTGGTGGCCGTCATCCTGGGCTGGACCATCCTGGGGGAATCCTTCACCCCGGTTCAGACAGCAGGCGCCGTGATGGTTGCCGCTGGGGTGCTGACCAGTCAGAACCTGCCGAAATTTTCCGCCGGGGAAAGAACCGGAAGGGCCTGCAGGGATCACAGTTAATCAAAATTCTATGTGTGAATGAAAATTGGCCCATATGCAAGGCGCAAGAAAAACTGAAACCGGAGTGTACTAATGTACATGAGGATTTCAGTTTTTTACAGCAACGCGGCAGATGGGTAAATTTTCGTTCAAACATCAGTTGAAGATCCAGTAGCCGGCTATTACCAGATACCGCCCAAGCTTTCCGATGGTCACCAAAAGGATGAAATCAAAGAGGTTAATCCTGAGCATGCCCGCCACAACTGTCAGGGGATCCCCCACCACCGGCACCCAGGCCAGCAGCAGGCTGGCCGTGCCCCAGGACTGGAACCGCTCCCTGGCCCGGGCAATTTCCCGGGCAGAGACCCGGCTGAATTTACGCGTCAGCCACCGGCTTCCGGCAAGGCCCATCCAATAGTTGACCACAGATCCCAGAACATTCCCTGTGGTGGCCACCGCCACCACAGGCCCGCTGCCGTATCCCCCGGCAAGGAGAAGGCCAAGCACCACCTCCGAACTCAGGGGAAGCACAGTGGCTGCCAGAAAGGACGAAAGGAACATCCCCCCCAGGCCGAGGCTTAAAAATATATCCATATGATTCAGGCGGCAGGCTATTGGAACAATTTATACAGGGCCTGGGTGCCGTTGTCACCAAAGCCCTTATCCGCCATCTCCTTGTACAGGCCCAATGCCAGTTCAAGTCCGGGCGTATCAAGCCCCATGCGCCTGGCCGACTCAAGGGCAATCCCCATATCCTTGATGAAATGTTTGATAAAGAACCCGGGCCGGTCATCCCCCTTGATGATCCTGGGCCCCAGGTTGTTCAGGGACCAGGATCCCGCAGCCCCCTGACCGATGCTCTTTAACACGGTCTCGGGATCAAGGCCGGACCGGCCGGCATATGCCAGGGATTCGCATACAGCCACCATGCCGGCGGCAATGGCGATCTGGTTGGCCATTTTGGTGTGCTGGCCCGCCCCTGCCTTACCCTGGTACACGATATTCTTCCCCATGACCTCCAGCACGGGCAGGGCCTCTTCAAACCCTGCCTCATCACCGCCAGCCATAATGGAAAGGGTGGCGTTCTTTGCTCCCAGGTCCCCGCCGGAGACCGGTGCATCCAGGACCCGGATCTTCTTTTCCCTGCCGGCCTGCCACAGCCGTTCCGCCAGCCCCGGGTCCGAGGTGGTCATATCAATGGCAATGGTGCCGGGTTTTGCATTTTCCAGTATGCCGCCGTCCCCAAGATAGATCTCCTCCACATCAGCGGGATATCCCACAATGGTAATGATCACATCGGATCCGGCTGCCAGGCCTGATACTGAATCCGACCAGAGCGCGCCCTTTTCCACGAGGTCCCCGGCCTTTTCCCTTGTCCTGGTATAGAGGTGCATCTTATATCCGGCATCCAGAAGATGCCCTGCCATTGAATGCCCCATTACCCCGAGGCCGATGAAACCGATAGTCTTGTCTTTCATGATCTTTTCCTGTCCCTGTCCGGTTAGGGATCGCGCAAAAATAACCTCACCTAATGTGAACTAATTCTTACGCGGTCCCTTAATCTGTTTAAAATTTTTAAACTTCATTATTGACAGGTTTTAACCGGTTTATCAATATGGGATATTTCCGATACTATACATAGGGGGAGTTGCCATGACTGACGAACGCCTGCTGCTGAAAAACGGAACCATTGTGGATGGCACCGGTGCCAAAGCCTATACCGGGGACCTGCTTATCAGGGCAGGCAAGATTGAAGCGGTCTCCGAAGGCGCCATATCTGCAGACAGCTCTGTCATGGACTGCTCGGGAAAAATCGTTTCACCCGGATTCATCGACATGCACTCCCACAATGACTGGTTTCTGCCCAACGCGGACCGCCCCGGCTTCACCACCCCGTTTACGGAACAGGGGATCACCACCTTTGTCGGCGGGAACTGCGGATTTGCCGCAGCCGGTATCCTGCCGGATTCCCCATATAAAACCTTTATTGAGGACAACAACCTTTTCCAGTCCGGGACCCCGGAACTGGAGTGGGCCTCCCTGGCAGAGTATACAGGCCTGCTTGAGAACAGGGGCATCACCCACAACCTGGCAACCCTTGCCGGACACGGTACAGCCCGGGCATCCATCCGCGGCTGGGATCCCTCTCCCCTGTCCGGGGATGAGATGAATCAGCTTCTCGGTCTCCTGGAACAGGCCATGGACGAAGGGGCCAGGGGGGTCTCTTTCGGGTTCCAGTATGCACCGGGCATTTTTTCCAGGGCAGAGGAAATCAAGAAGATCGCCGGCCTGGTCCGGTCCAAAGACAAGCTTCTCACCGTCCATCTCAAGGCCTATTCCGCCGTGTCCGCCACATATCCGGTGATCCCCTTTGGCAAGGCCCATAATCTCATTGCCCTGGAAGAGGCCATTAACCTGGCCAAGGAAACAGGGGTCCGCCTCCAGCTCTCCCACCAGATCTTTGTGGGCAGCAGAACCTGGAAAACCTTTGACCGCGCCATGGCCCTTATTGACCGTGCCGCTGCCGAAGGGGTTGACCTGATGACCGATACCTATGCCTACCACTGCGGTGCCTCCATCATCACTGTGCTCCTGCCGGAATGGTTTATGGCCAAAGCCCCCCAAAGCTATACAGACAAAACCATGAACTTCAGGGTAAGGCTGCTGGCCGCCCTCTCCTTCCGGCTCCTGGGGTTCGGATTTGAAGACATCCAGATCGCCTCTGCCAATCATCCGGCCCTTAACCGCTTCAACGGCATGTTTCTGTCAGACATTGCCCGGGAACGCGGGGTATCCCCCTTTCAAAACTACATGGATTTTGTGAGGGAGAGCAACGGCACGGCACGGGTGCTCATGCACAGGTACACCAGCCCTGAAATCGTGGATGCCCTTATGACACATCCCCTTTCCATGTATATGACCGATGCCTGGGCAGAGCCGGAGGGACTGCAGAACCCGGCGGTTTACGGGTGTTTCCCCAGGTTCCTGCAGATGGCCAGGGAGAAAAGGCACATTACCCTTGAAGCAGCCGTTCATAAGATGACCGGCGCCTCTGCCGCCCGGTTCGGCCTCAAAGACCGGGGCACCCTGGAAAAGGGGAAAGCCGCCGATATAACGGTTTTTGACCGGGACACAATAAGGGACAACACAACCCTGGAACAGACGGACAGGCAGCCCTCGGGAATCGACTCCGTTTTTATAAACGGCATCCGGGTGGTTGAGAACGGCAAGGCAGACCCGGCACTCCGGCCGGGCAGGGTCCTTGTCTGATTCCCAGATATTCAGGGAACAGGTTCCCCGTCCGGCCAGAGATTTACATAATCCGGGTGGGTTTCAGGCGCTTCAAGGTCAAGGCCACGGCATTCGGCCTCCGGCTCAGGAACGTTGCCGTGAAAGATATGCGCCACATTCCGGGCCGGGCCACATCCCAGGACAGGCTCTAAAAAATCAGCACTGCAGACCTGTTCAGCATTTTTCAACAATGAAAGGCTTTCCCCGGGAAGTACATTTTTCATTGCCAACCCGTCAACAAATCCGGACCATGACAATACCCCGGCCCCCTCAATCCCCCTGCTGATGTTCCGGGCAAGAGACCCGGCATCAGAGGGCGTCCACCGCTTCCGCAGCCCCCCCAGCAACGACCAGTAGAATGCCAGGCGGCCGGCAAATCCCTCGATCAATACCCGGGCAGGCATCCTGCAGTTATTCCGGTCCCTGAACTGGAAGTAGATATCCTCCGCCCACCTGGCCCGCTTTGCCTGCCACCACTGCCTCATCTTCTGCTGCTGTCCCGTGGTTTCAGGGATATGAACGATATGGTCCGGAACCCGTCCCTTCCGTAGAAGGTCATGCCAGAGACTCCGGACCGCCCCCCCGTATACATCGGAGGAGGCGCTGACATAATTCCCGGATTCATCTGCAAGGCAGGAGGAAAACAGGTCCCCGAGCTTTTCCATCAGCCGCTTGGCCCTGGTATACTCACAGCCCCCCTGCTTTGAGGTCTGCCATGTCATCTGCAGGTTATTGTAATACTCAAGAATGGCCAGGGTCTCCCCGGCATCGGGAAACGGCGCTTCCCAGCCATCTGAAATCATAAGTGCCGCATGGCCCTCCAGATCACCTGCCCGCTTATCGGACGGGCTGATATTGTACTTTTTATGAAAAGCTTCCCAATTGGCTTCAGACGCGTAATCATCCCAGATAAAAAGTGTGGTCATGGCAGGCTCCTGTTGGTTGCAGTTTATTGTCTGCCATATAACTGAGCAAATGGTGTGCCACAGTAGAAGAACCCTGCCATTCAACGACCAGCACTGTTTTCCCTGCCGAAACCGCCAACGATATTGCCTTAAATTATCTGTTCAAAAAAAAGGCTGCCCACAAAGTTGCCGCACCGAAAAACGATAAAACCCGCCGGACCTTTTGGGGTTCCGGCGGGTTTCTGGTTTCCGTCTGTTGATTAACCCAGGATTTTTTTCAGATCCCCATCTGGTGTGCCAATGGGGGTTAAATTATAGTTTTCAACCAGGACATTCAATACGTTCGGGGTGATGAATGCAGGCAGGGACGGACCGATGTGGACATCCTGGATGCCCAGATGGAGCAGGCTCAGGAGGATGGCCACCGCCTTTTGTTCATACCAGGAGATAATAAAGGAGAGGGGCAGGCCGTTTACGTCGGTATCAAAGGCCTTTGCCAGGGCCAGTGCGATCTGCACCCCTGAATAGGCGTCATTGCACTGCCCCACATCCCGGAGCCGTGGAATCCCGTTGATATCCCCTAGGCGGTGTTTATAAAATTTGAACCGCCCGCAGGCCAGGGTGAGAATCAGGCTGTTATCCGGTGAGAGTTCCACAAACTTCGTATAATAGTTCCGGGATTTTTTCACGCCGTCGCAGCCGCCCACCAGGAAGAAGTGCCCGATGGACCCGTCTTTTACACCGGCGATGATCTTATCTGCCACCCCTAAAACAGCGTTGTGCCCGAACCCGATCAGGATATCCATGTCCGGTTTGTCTTCGGGGTACCCGGGCAGCTCAAGGGCGCGGTCAATAAGGGGGGTAAGGTTATTCTTGCTGACATGGGTGACCCCGGGCATGCCGACGGTGCCTGAGGTAAACAGGTTTTTCTTATAGGATTGTTTGGGTTTCTGGATGCAGTTGGTGGTCATGAGAATGGCCCCGGGAAACTGGGGAAATTCCTTTTTCTGGTTTTGCCAGGCCGTGCCGAAATGCCCGTAAAAATGGGGGAATCTCTCCTTCAGCTTGGGATATCCGTGGCAGGGCAGCATTTCACCGTGGGTATAGACGGTTATGCCCTTTCCCTGGCTGGCCTTGAGCACGGCCTCAAGGTCAATGAGGTCATGGCCGGATACCAGGATGGCCTTTCCTTTTTTCACCCCCAGGGGAACCGTTGTGGGAACGGGATGCCCGTAAGCACCGGTATTTCCGAGGCTGAGCAGTTCCATTGCCCGGATATTCTTTTCGCCGCATTCCAGGACAAGGCCTAAAAGGGCGTTTGCATCAAGGCTCTTGTCTTCCAGGGCTGCCAGTGCCCGGTGTACGAATTCGTAATTGGCTTCATCCTCCTGGCCGTGTTCAGCCGCATGATCCGTGTATGCTGCCATGCCCTTGATGCCGAAGAGCAGCGTGTGCTGGAGGGACCGGATATCCGGGTCCACATCCGGATCCGACATCAGCCCGTAGTCCTTTGCCTGGGTAACCATGCCCGCAAGGGTGGGTTTCAGCTTCATGGTCACGCTGTCGCTTTTTTTATCCACTTTTCCGCCGGCAGCTTTTACCTTCCGGATCATGGTGTCCCTCAGGTCAACGGCCTCGAACAGGAGATCCTCGAACCTGGCCGGATCAAACTCCACATTGGTCAGGGTGGAAAACATGGCCATACAGGTAAAATGGTTGGTTTTCTCATCACTGATACCGACCTTCCTGCCGGCAACCGCTGCAATGGAGATCCCTTTCAGGACATGGACCAGAAGATCCTGGAGCGCGGCCACCTCCGGGGTCTTTCCGCAAACCCCCATCCGGGTGCAGGCCTTGCCCCCCATGGTCTGTTCACACTGGTAACAGAACATCTTGTTCTTTTCCCGTTTGGCGGCAAAAGCAGATTCAGACCCCAGCATTGCCGGAATCAGGGCGCTGCCGGCCATGGCAGCCGTGGTTTTTTTAAGAAAATGCCTTCGTGAGATATCCTTTCTTTTCATACGACCTCCCTCCTGGTTTAAACGATTATAAATAGTGCGCATGGCACGAAATCCCGGTAAACAGCGATAAAAAACATCTTGCGGAGAAGGCATAACAAGGTAAAGCCCGGTTCAAAGAGTCTGACGGATCAGGAAAAATTAAGAATACGTGTTTGATCTTGTTTTGCCGGCAGAGTTACGATTTAAGGCTAAACTATACCATAAAACAGCAGCCGGGAATATAAAAAAGATAGGAAGGCAACGGGACCTCGCTTCGCAACAGCATATTAAGAATTTTACTTTGATTTCTCCGGCCATTTACAGCTATAGTGGGCCGGGCATGGTATTTTCTCACAACCATCTGTTAATAAAAGGAAAGAGAATGAACCAGACACCCGATCCATACAAAATCGCGCAGACAATAAAGGCTGCCCAGAACCAGAACCGCCAGATTGAGCCATTCACTGCACAATTCCGCAGTTTTGACGAGGCCCTGGCCTATGAGGTGTCCGGCCTGGTTCATGAGGCCCGGATCAGTGAGGGCGCCGTGCCGGTGGGCCGGAAACTGGGCTTTACCAATCCTGAGATGTGGTCTTTATACGGGGTGAAGGCCCCGATCTGGGCCCATGTTTATGACAGGACGGTTACCCATATTTCCGGCGGAGAGGCCACCTGCCGGATCGGAGGATTTTCCGAACCGAAGATCGAGCCTGAAATTGTCATCCACTTCGGCTCAACACCGCCTGTAAGCGACGACCCGGCAGAGATCCTCAGCTCTGTTGACTGGGTTGCCCACGGCATTGAGATCGTGCAGTCCCACTACCCGGGCTGGGAATTCCAGGCTGCGGACACCATTGCGGATGCCGCACTGCATGCCACCCTGCTTGTGGGCGAGCCCCTGGATGTAACCCGGGCCGCACCGGGGATATTATCTGACCTTAAGCAATTCACGGTCACCCTGGCCTGTGACGGAGAAGTCCTGGAACAGGGATCGGGGGCCAATGCACTTGGCAGCCCGGTGTCGGCCATTGCCCATTTGATTTCAGTCATTGCCGGGCAGCCGGATGCACCGCCAATAAAAGCAGGGGAGCTTGTAACAACAGGCACCTTGACACCGGCGCTCCCGGTCCTTGCCGGACAGAGGTGGACAACCCGCATAGAGGGGATACCGCTGCCGGGCCTTTCCGTGCTGTTCAAAGCCTGATCTCCTCCCGGCGCTTCCTTTACAGGGTGGAACGGCGTGTTAAGGCGGTCAGAAGATCATGGACGGCATAGTTTTAACCATGCCCCGGGCCAGGGACCCGTTGAAAATCCCCCGGGAGCCGGCCGGGTCTTCGGGCAGGGGATCATCCCCCAGGGCCCAGAGAAGCTTGTCCAGGATATAGTGGTGGGTTCCCCGGTGGACCTGGTTTGATATCTGGGTGCATCCCCCGCAATAGTGGATTACATGGGATTTGCCTGCGGCTGCCAGGTCTTTTTTCTTGGTCTTTTTGGCCGGCCACAGGTCCCGGATCCTCCCGTTGTGCATCAGCCCCCCGCATCCGCAGCAGGAGGCGTTGGTGCCGTTATGGGCAAGCTGCACCGGGTTCAGCCCGGCTGACCTGCAGAGCCTGAGGACGGAAGCCGGGTAGTCCGGCCCGAGATGAGCCCCGTTGCAGGAGTCGGAAAAGGCGCAATCCATGTCGAGTTCCCTCTGAAATTTCAGTTTTCCCGCTGCCACCTGCTCTTCCAGCCATTGGTAGACGGAGATCACCTCATAGGGAAATGCCTCTCCCGTGTATCTTTCAAAGGAGACGGAGAACTGGTTCTGGCAGGCCGCACAATTGGTTACCAGGCGGTTGAACCGGGATTTTGACAGCCGGTCCGCGAGATTGTGCATCAGGTACCCGGCCTCGTCCAGGTATCCGCCCCGCATGCTGATATACCCGCAGCAGTCATAGGTCCCGCCGAACATGGGTAGGCCGGAAAGCGCCCCGGACTCCCCGAACTTCCTGGGCTCCACCCGGTACCCGCACCCCACGAACATCAGGTCATCGCATTGTTTGGGCTCCTCCCACCCGGCAACGATCCCCTTCTCGGTCCGGGTAAAGGCGCTCATGGTATCTGTAAAATAATTATGGAGGACTCCTTTTTTCTCAAGTCCGTTGACCATATACCGGACAAAACCGGGGTCCCCCTGTTTTTTTCTTTTACCCCGGAGCCGCTCCAGCATCAGGGAGAGGGGTGAGGCATCCCGGGGGCACCTGAAGTTGCACATCCCGCAGAAAACGCAACCGTCAAGAAAAGCTTCGCAGTCCCCGCCCTGCCTCAGGGCCTGAATGGCCTCCACAGCCCCTTCCCCGGAATATTCCCGGTGGAGGCATCCTGAGAGGCAGGTACCGCATTCCACGCATTGTTCCGCCCCATAGCTGTCAATATAGGATTGGCGGCCGGCACGTTTAATAAAACCCCGCCTTGAAGATGATGACTGGTTCATGATTTCTCCTTATCTGTTGATAATCTCCGAACCGCCCCAGGATCTCCCGGAAATGTAACCCGGGTATGTCGGGAAACGTAAAGTTTGTGACGCGGTTTTCAGGGATTCCGGACATATTTGCGTTACATCTTCCCTCCATACTCCGGACCATAACCCATTAACGGAGGAAAGATATGATTCGAAAGATAACAATCGGTATTGCAGTGACCTTAACTTTTCTGGCAGGGGCATGCACGGCCCGTCACCCCGGGACCAGCCCCCACGGAGACATTGCCGGGCGCATTGAGAAACACCTTGGGATGGTGCTTGATAAATTAGATGCCACCCCGGAGCAGAGGGATAAAATCACGGGTATAACGGAAACGGTAAAGCAGGAGGCCGGCGAATTAAGGGCCGGGATAAAAAAGTCCCACCGCGCCATGTTCGAAGACCTGATGTCAGACAACCCGGATGCCCCGGCACTTCACTCCAGGCTCAACAACAGCCTGATGCGCCTGGGCAACTTCAGCCACAGGATGCTGGATCACCTGATCCGCATCTCCCGGATTCTGGAACCGGAACAGCGTGAGAAGCTGGTCGCCCGTTATAAAGCTGCCCACGGTAATTGACGGAGAGGGAATATGTCTTTGGAAAACAGGGCCGTTATCCTGGCCGACGATAATACCACCCGGGTCCGCCTTTTGGATGGCTCTGACAGGCCCGGATCTGACGACCCCGGATCTGACAATCTGTGGATCAGAACCGACGAACTGGAAGGTTCAACCGGATTTTCCCTCACCCCCCACGGGGTGTGCCGGGAAGACCTCTGCATTCCCCTGCCCGGAGGGGATGAACCGGCCATGGTCTGCTCCCGCCGGAACCGGGACTGGTTCAACTATTCCGCACTGGCAAGAAAAACCGGCCAGCCAGTGGCCTGTGACCGGTCCGCCCGGGTCTGGAGCCTGGGGCCGGTCCCGGCAATCCGGGAGACCACCCTCGGAGCCGGCCTGGCACCGGACTTTAAAATAAAAGACCGGTCCGGACGCCTCATCCGGCTCTCTGATTTCAGGGGTAAAAAGGTTCTGGTCACCACCTGGGCCTCCTGGTGAGGCTGCCGCTTTGATATAGGGGCCTGGCAGGCCCTGTATGAAGAGTTGAATGACCCTGATTTTGAGATTATAAGCGTTGCCCAGGACAGTCAGGGGGAGCCTGCGGCAGGCCCCTGGTTTGACAGGGCCTCCCCCACCTTTCACTCTGTTATCGACCCCACCCACAAGATCAGTTCCCTGTTCGGCTGGGTCAATGTCCCGTCGGCCGCCTGGATTGACGAAGAGGGCAGGATCGTCCGCATCAACGAGGGAGGCTATGCCGCAGCCCACCATATTGACAAGTTCATCATTTCGGTGAAGTTCGGGAGCACGGCATTCGGGGATGCGGTAAAGGACTGGGTGCGGCAGGGCAGCAACAGCCCCTTTGTCTGGTCTGCCCGGGAGGTCAGGGCCCGGCTGAAAGCGGACACCATTGAAAGCCGAAGCGCAGAGGCCTTTTTCAAGATGGGCCTCTATTTTTCAGGACAGGGGGATGACAGGAAGGCAGACCATTACTTTGGCCGGGCCCAGACCCTTAGCCCCCATAACTGGAATTACCACCGCCAGGCCTGGACCCGGAAGGGTGAATTGTACGCCACACGGCAGTGGCGGAAAAAAACCGTCCGGATGACGGAAACCGATCCGGACCGTTACTATTACGCCCCCCTGGAACTGCCCGGGGCGCCGGATGTCAGGGTCACCAGGATGGAGTTTATCTGGACCCGGTGGATAAATTTTCTGAAAGGGCTATTTTCCCGGACCCCGGACCAACCCGACCGGATCCGTTAACCCTTAAGATTCCCGGTCAGTTCAGGCACTTCATCCTTCCGGTGGCAGGCCGCCTGGTGGGCCGGGTCTGATTTCACAGGTTCCAGAGGGGGCTCGGCCTGCCTGCACAGGTCAACGGCAAAGGGGCAGCGGGTGTGGAACCTGCAGCCCCGGGGCGGGTTAATGGGGCTGGGCACATCGCCCTTAAGCACGATGCGGTTGGAAAACGCGTTTGAATCCGTGGCCGGGATACCGGACAGGAGGGCAAATGTATAGGGGTGCAGGGGACGGCTGAAAAGTGTGTGGGTATCTGCGGTTTCCACAATCTTGCCCAGGTACATGACAACGATGCGCGTGCTGATATACTTTACCACCAGCAGGTGGTGGGTGATAAAAATATAGGTAAGGCCGAACTCCTCTTTTAGCTGTTTCAGCAAATTCAGGATCTGGGCCTGGACAGTGACATCCGGGGCTGATG